>DATDWO010000043.1:0-65348 GCA_035289665.1 Candidatus Nanoarchaeia archaeon | reverse complement strand
CTATAGGAAATGACAATAATTTTTATACAATAGTTGCCATTTCCTATAGCACAGTAAGCGAAGCTTACTGGCTCCCAAAAAGCTACGCTTTTTGTGGATACAGTGACACAAACAAATATTGTCTAATTATTTGTGTCACTGATTATAGCTCTTCTTTCATACCATAAGAAAAAGAATTACAGTTAAATAGCTTATCATAATCCTCTTTCGTTAAGGATTCTCTGGTGTTTTAAAGGCAAGAACCAGTAACGTTTGTCATAACGGACACAGTGCCCATGGGCAGTATCAAAGGTTGCGCTTTGCTGGATTCTTCCAAGCACACCTTCTAGAGGTTTCATAAAAGCTAAAAACGCGTCAGGAGTAAGAAGGTCTGAATCTAATGCGCTACACAACTCGGGGCGATTAAACTGGGGTCGGTAACCGTTTCCATAACGCCGGCGTAACTCAACACTTCCGCGAAGAACATGTTTTAAAAGGGTCTCGTACGGATCTTGGTTCACATCCACAACGATGGTGCTTCTGTCATCTTCCAGGGCCGGAGTTACCACGTTTTCTTTCACATGTTGAGGCATCCAAAGATATCGGAACGGAGCATGATAACGTTCAAATATAAGGCTGAGAAGTCCTTGCAATCCTCTCATGAGTCGATCGGTTTTGAGAGCGGAATAACCAAAGCCACTAGGGATATGATATCGGGGAGCGACAGCTTCCCGTAGTTGCGCAGCGCTTAGTTTATCAGTGCCATTTAGCATGCGATGGAAAAGTTTTAGGGTTACGAGAACGGGGATAGGTGTATCAAATTCGTTAATAACACCATCTGAGATATATCCATCTTCTTGAGCGCTTTTCAGACATACTTCCAAAGTTTGGGCAGGGACACTACGAATGCTGCCTTTGAGCAACGAGGACAAATCCTGCAAGGCTTTCAGAGCACTCTGTTCGGATGGGGGGATTTTAACGTGATAGTGCTGGTATTCTTTCCTGTCGAACTGCAAGCATTCGATGAGCGTATCCAATCGAAGTCCTGGCTTTCGATGAATAAGAGGCTCACCTCCCTGCTTACATATTTTTCTAAGAAGGTCTACTTCACTCGGAGTAAGGCGTCGTTCGAACAGGACCATAACTTAAGTTTAAGTATCTAATTTAAAAACGTAATGAATTTACACCAATCCTGTCTTATGTCCCCAGCGTACGTTCATTCGTAAGACAGCCGCTAGGATCGCTCGCAGCCACCAGTAGCCGAAGAAGAGCCAGTAGAATAGGAAGAACAGGCAATAGCTCCACTTGATAGGATGCTTTTCTTCAGACAAGCGTTTAGCAAGCCAGATGAAATAGAGGCTTAGGATAAGGGTGAAAACCGATAGGATCATGATGCTGGTATTATTAATGTAAAAAGTATCCCATTTGAACGTGAGCATGCGCCAAATGTCGAAGTCCACCGCAACGAGGTTCAGCCATTTTCTCCAGAGCGTATCTGAAAACTGGTAAATCGTATAGAACATGCTGATCATGACGAGGAAAACCGAAAAGAAGGCAGCAGGAAGGATAAAAAGTCCTAGGTTGCCGTGGCGGTTACTGAACAAGTGCTTGTAATCCACCGCATTGCGTAGGAAGCCATGATACCATCGTAAGCGTTGGGCAGTAAGGGCCTTCCAAGTTTGTACGCCTTCTGTGTAGACTTTAGCGTCAGGGGCATGTTGAATGGTGTAGTTAAAGGACTGAATGCGCAAGCTGCTTTCAATGTCTTCTGTGTGGTAAGCTTTACGAAAGCCTCCGTGTTTCTTAAAAAATTCTCTGCGGTAAATGGTGAAGGGACCTGGCGCAACATGCTCGGCTCCCAGTAAGGAAAAAACACGGCGTAGGAAAGTCCCGATCAAGTATTCCACGTATTGTACTCGAACCAAAACCCGTTTAGGATTATGAACCCGCATGCTGGGAGTGACCGCCATCACATCGGAATTTTTAAAGTAGGGGAGTTGATTTCTGAGGGCATCTTTATCTACAAAGCTATCTGCGTCAAGTAGGCCGAAGAAAACAGAGTCGCTTCGCTCAAGAGCATAGTTCATCGCAGTGTATTTTCCGCCATTTTCTTTATGAAAGAGCCGCACATTTTTGATGTTGTTTTGGTTGACAAAGGACTCAACCACCGTGTACGTCCGATCGGTAGAGCCATCATCCACAACAACAATGTCTAGTTTTTCTTGGGGGTAATTCAAGCGAAGAAGGGATTTTACTGTTTTAAGGACGGTGTGTTCTTCATTAAAGCAAGGGATGGCAATCGTTATTTTAGGTGCTTGGCGCAAGGGCTTTCGCTTGGGAGGAGCATCTTCAAATAAGGTGAGGAGAAAAAATAAGCTGGTATAAAGACCGAAGTAACTGACCAGATAAATGAGAAAATCTCCAAAATTCATGAGCCCCCCCTGTACTGCCAAATTTCAATATCATCGACTGCGTTTCGCTTAATAAAACTTTCGCTGAAGGGGAGTAGGAGAAGGAGTCCTTGGTTAGGGGCATTCCAAACACCGCCGTTTCGCATGGAAGGAGTAATAAGGATGTACCGCACGTCGTATTGATCCAGTATCTTTTTGGTGAGGTCAAGGCGCTGAGAATGGTAGATCGTAGAGAGGTCTTGTTGAGAGAGGTTAGCCAGGGATTGATGGGCAAAATAAGCAGTAAAGCTACTATATTCAGGCGAAGTTAAAACAGCTCCTTTCTCTTCATAAGAGAGTTTTTCAAGGGCTTTTTGAAGAGAGAGTTCTGGGGGAGATTGAACCAAACGGTGCATGTAGGAGAGGGCGGAGAAAAGAATAAGGCAACCGATGAGAAGAAGGGTTAATTGTTTAAGGAGCGAGAGCTGCCAATTGCGTTCAGAGAGGTTGGCTACATAAAGGCCGGCTCCAATGGAAAGCATAAAAGACATCAAAATGCGGGTGGGCAGGTTAATGGCAGACAGTAAGAAAACCAGGAGTAACACTAAAGGTTTTTTATTCCAATATTTAAAAAGCCAGATAAGGCATAAGATAAAAGTCACAAAAGAGTAGCCAACCATAGCTCCGAAGTCAGTGAGGTAATAACGAAGCCCTAATTGGAAGGGTAGGAGTTGATCTTGAAAATTAAAGGGATGAGTGACAATGAGTAAAATCCAAAAAAGGAATCCTAAACTAAAGAGGTGAAGGGCAGATTGAATCTTATTTTTTTCATAAGTGTAAAGATACCAAAGGAATAGGAGGCAAATCGTGATAAAGGCAACCCAACTAGTGAGGACAAGTAAAGCCCAGGTTAAATAAGCCCAGATCATTTTTTGTTTGAGGAAGAGCCAAAAGCCAAGTAGGGCGAGGAAAGCAATAAAGCCCAATGAGGTTAGAGTAGTAAAACTATATAGGTAAGCAGGCGAGAGGAGGAAGAAAAACAAGATGTAAAAAGTCCGCTCTGAGTTGCAATATTTGATTAGGATTTGATAGAAAAGAAACGCAACCGCAACACCTATTAACAGAGGAATCAATAAACTGAGTAGTGACAATGGAGCTAGGAGTGAAAGTCCAGCGATAAGGTAATCATAAAGGTTAAAGGTATAATGTTGTTTGAGAAGGGAGTCAAATTGGAGGATCCCATTTTCATGGATTAATTGTGCGATGCGTAAGTGGGTGTACGCTTCAGGTGAGTGCAGGGTCGGGTAGTGATTGAAATGCCTCAAAGCAAGAAGAGATATCAAGATCAAAAGCGCAGCCAGAAAAAGGGTGAGGAAAACATATTTGGTTTTCATGCGCAAATCACCCCATAGATTTGAACGCCTTTTTCGTAAAGAAGTCTAAAACAAGGGTTATCGGTAAAATAGAGTTGTTGTACTCCGTAAGTGTGGACGGATTCATTAGAGAAGTAGATGTAGTTGATGTGGTATTGGTTTATTTTCTGTAAGGCAGTTGATTGGAATCGGCTGGTGTAGATTTTAGTTAAGTCACTGTATCGTTGGTGAATGTCATGAGCAAGGAATAAGTTTGTGTCAATGATGTTTTTGCGGTGAGTGTAATAGCTTAAAGCTTGTCCTTCTTTTACAGCCGCTAACACGGTGGCTTCAAGAAGGGCATGGTTACGAATCCATTGGAAAGCAGCGACCTGGTCGGGTTGAGGAGTGTCCTTCAAGTGATGGCTGGCCGTTAAGAACATAGGTAAAAAAGTGGTGAGGATGAAGAGGATGAAGAGTGCAACGAGGGAGGAATAGGCTAATCTAGGAAACTTTGTTTTTTTAATGTATCGTACAAATAGGAGGAAAGTTCGGCTGCTGAGGATAACTACGAAGTATCCTAAGAATAAGAGGCCTGTGTTGATTTGAATCCAACTAAAAAGCAATAGGGTGCATACGCCTAAAACAAGTCCTACGAATAAAAAATACTGGGTGGTTTCGCGGACAACAAGAGTATGATATACTGTATAAATACCAAAAAGAAAGGGAATGAAATTGATGGCATAAAGAGCAGTAAGGAAAGTGGCCTCGCCAAAAATCTCGGCGCGAAGAGGGGCAGGAACATTCTGCCAGAGAAAGAATAGGCCTTGGGCAAGAAAGGCTTTCTTATAGAGTATAAAGTTAAACCAAGCGGCAAGGAAGAACAAGAAAAGAGTGAATTCTACCTCTTTAGAACTTCTAGGATGTTTTAGTAAGGCAAGGAGGCAAAAATAAAGGATGAATCCAAATACAAATAAAAAAATCAAGGCATGAGTTAAAGTAAGGAAAACAGCACAGAGGATGGCATAATAAACATTTTTTTTATTGTCCAGATCCATGAGACAATAGATCATAAACAATCCGAGAGGAATGGCAAGGGAAACCGGGCTTACATTGATGAGATAGGCATAGGATTGAGGGATGAGTGCAGTGAAAAAAGCAGCAAGCAAGGCTGCCCATTCTTTTTTAGCGCGTCTCAATACAATGAGATAGACTAAGAGAATACTAATAGAAAAGAATAGGTTAGGAATAATCTTGGCAACCATTTCAGTGGAAATTAATTTAGAGAAGAAGGCAAGGACATAGTAAAAGAGAGGGGCAAACACGTAGGTTCTTCCTTGATAGCTAAGTGGGTCATTAAAAAGAGGTTTTCCGGTTTCACTGATCGATTCAATTTGTCGAAGGTGAAAATAAGCGTCATACGAAAAACTAGGGGTTTGAAAGGCAAGCCAGAGGCGAAAGATAAAGACGCTAAGTACAAGAACAGCCAGTAACATCCGCCAGATCGTCCACCTCATGAAAAAAGTGAACTAGAGTGGGTTTTTAAAGTCTTTGCACCAGGTAAGTTGCTAGATAGAACCTTCATTTAAAGTCGGTAAGTTAAACTAAAATTCAGGGTAAGATCTCTTCCAGTGTCTCTTGCTAGTTGCTTTGCAGCTTCTAATGCCAATCCCACAGGTAATCGATAAAGAGGGTCGTCCACTGTTCTTATCCAGCTGGGAAGGGTGGAATGAACATAAGCATACACATCCGAGTTTTCCCCTCCCGGGCCTGCTCTTATTTCCAAGCTACAATCCTTAGATTCAGATCCTCCCATAAAGAAAAGAAATCATCAAGAATATATAAAGCTAAGTGAAAATAAAACTAAGATTTCAAACTCAAAATCGCCTGCGCTAAGTCCCCATTCGCTTCTTCAATGGCTACTCTTGCCTTTTCTTCGCTAGCACCAGTCTGCTCCACCACCGTCTTGACATCCTCTTCACCGATCTCTGGTTTTGTGTTCAAGGAGCGTTCTTCTTCCTCGCCAACAATCTGCCAGGTCTTCTGTCCCATCATGTTGACTTTGGCGACTTGAGGATTTGTAATAACAATTTCTTTGTCTGGACAGCGGATGATGACTTCTGTGGCTTCAATGTCTTGCTGTTGGATGCCCATCTGCTTCATCATCTGCTTCATCTGTCGAGGGTTAACGCCGGGAAACATAGTATTGAGAACGAGACATGATTTAAAAGGTTTGTGAGTGGTAAAGGTTTAAAATGTAGGGTCCTTTCCAAGGACGATGAAAAAACAGATAGTGGGATTGGCTCTTATTTTAGGGTGTTCCCCCTATACCCCAGATGGAGTAGTACGCCATTACGAAAACAACTGGGTAAATACACGCAAAACAGAGCAGTTGGGTGGTTTCATACTTTCAGATGTTTCGGCAAAGGAAGCTGAAAAAATAAAAGCTAGACTACAAGGGAGATATAGAGAAGAATATGAGAAAGGTTACTTTGTTTTTGAACGAAACTCCACCGCTGTGCCTGCAATATACAATATCTGTGTATCCTTCCCAGAAGATAACTTTCTAATAGACCGGCGTGGACTAATGCCAGAAATTCGTCTGCATGAATTGTTAAACGAAACAGGCTTAGGTCACAATCGCACACGGTAATGATTAACCAAACAAGCTTCCTTGCAAGTGTAAAAACACGATCAGAAGGATGATGACAATCGCAAGGATAATAACATGCTGGGGTTTCATCACGATCTTACTTTTGTAATCTTCAAAGTATCGGGTGATGCCTGCGCCTGAACTGGGCAGAGTAATGCGGTTGTCTTTCGCCATGATAAGTAGAAAAACCGTAGCGTTTAAAAAACTTGCGCCAAGAACCTATAGAATGATTCCTGAATGGCAACAAGGTTTACTTCCTAATGAAGTCATAGCAGAGCTTCCTTATTACCGAAGATTGGAACGCGCATATGACGAGATGATGGGCCTTCCAGGGTTTCCTTATAGTTTGTGTGATGCCGCTTCCTATATTGTAGCTCAGCTAACGCCTCTTCAAGAAGTAGCCGGGTTTTATGATCCAGGCAAAACACGACATAGCTGGAACTTCGACAGTGAACGAGGGTTATGGATCGATTTGGTTCACCAACAATTTTGTGAATTCGCTCCTTCAATCGCGATTTTTGTGGTAAAGGCAAGTCCTCAGCTTAGGCGTAGTGAAAAACTGACCCGATTATTAGGGGGAGAAACAGGAAAAAGAAGGTCGCTTTCTGTATCTGAGCGTGTAAAAAGGAATTTTGGACGTCACACTCCAGAAATCAATTTAGATCAGATCGTTTTAAGTTTAAAAAGTGTAGGACCGGTATAAGCCGCCTTTTGTGCATCCCAAAGCGCAGAGCAAGTGTTGCTTGCTCGCGTGCCAGAAATCATTGATTTCTGAGCACATTTCTAAAAGAAACACCGATGGATGTCTTAGCATTCTACTGAGCGTCTGTAACAGACTTGCACAAGTTCGGGCTCACCGTTTCATCCATTCCGCATAGAAAGCTAAGCTTTCTAGCGCCCCAGAAGCCAAAGCTTCTGTGGGCAACGCAACGTCAGCCAATTAACTTATTCCAGTCGCCTGGAACTTCATGACTTTCATCCTGCACGTTGGGGGTCTCGTTTCGGAGTGGTTGCCATCCTTTTCAGGATCTCATTTCCATGAGGAACTGCTTCCTCTTGCGAGGTGTGGGCGGACTTTCCTCAGCAAAGGCATCTTCAACCAGTTAAGGTGTAAAGCTACATTCACCGACAGCTAAGGGCGGTCCTACAAGCTTGGATAAGCGCTAATAATTTAAAAAGCTGCCGAGAATATTCTAAGGTAAACACTGTATTACCGCAATCTTTAAATACCACCTTTACTACTTAGTAGAATAAGTGGTAATATGGAAGCAAAAACAATCAAGATCAGTGCAGCCAATTACAAGCGGTTGAACGAGCTGGCGGGTGAGTTGCAGAAAAAAGTAGGTAAACCCGTCTCGGTAGACAAAGCGCTCAATCATCTTCTCAGAAAGGGGGATTTGCTGGATGTAGCGGGCGGATGGAAGATGAGCGACAAAGAGGAAACAGAAATCATGAAGAGTATACGGCGCGGGTGGAAGAATTGGAAAACATCTGTTTAGACAGTGACTTCTTAATCAAGCTTTTACGCAACCAGAAAGAAGAAGTTGCTTTCATCAAAGAGCATAGAAGTCGAGCTTTCTTCGCCACCACCTTTATAAACTTGTTTGAGCTATATCTCGGAGCCTACAAGTCAGGTTCATTAGAGCATGTTAGGCATGTGTATGAGTTGCAGGACAGGCTTATCTTACTGAATCTTTCGGAAGAGGCGGTTCGGCAAGCTGGCCAGATCGGAGCCGAGCTAGAGAAAAAAGGACTCACAGTCGAATCCAAAGACTTGTTGATCGCATGCATAGCACAAACAGAAGGTTTTGGCATTAAAACAAACAACAAAAAACACTTTGAGAGAATAGGTAAACTTCATCTATTTGATTAATCTCAACTCAATAGAAAGCTATAAATACTCTTCTAATAAGTAATTTATAAAGAATATGACAGTTAGAACCGCGTGGCTGATCTTAATAATTCTCTTCCTGTTCACATATCAGACAGTTCACGCCAGCTCAACCACCACAGATGATGATACCTCGTCAGGAACTTCGTCCACTGAAAATCTGCCCCCAAAAGAAGATGCTCCTCCACAAGAAGAAATACCCTCGCCATTGATGGAATGCCAGCACCAGTGTGAGGTTAACGGAAAGCAGTGCATATACCAAGGAACCGCTGAACCAATATGCTCTTCAGAAATCCCTAAATGCTACGAGCAATGTGCCATAAATGGGAATCCAACGCCTCCTTTGCCTGCGCCAACCAATGTCCCACCTCCTCCTTCTCAGCCGCAGGAGTCTCCTGAGCTAGTGGAGTGCATGCATCAGTGCGACATGGATGCTAAAAAATCTTGCAGTAGCAGCGGCGCAGACGTAAATCAGTGTAACAAAGACTTATGGGCATGCTGGGATCAATGCGCTGCAGAATCTTCTCAGGATGAAAGTCAGGTTTCAGAAGAAAATCAACCCATCGATTATGGGGACGCCCCAGACCCGACCTTTCCAAGTTGGAAATCAAGCAATGGAGCAAGGCATGTAAATACAGAACACGAATGGCTTGGTATTGATGTGAGTAAGGAGTCTGATTCGCGGCAAGTAGATGCAGATGACAAGGACGACGGCATTACGCTTTCTAACTTGTACAGTTTGCATCCTTGCTCTCAAGTAATGCTGCCAGTTATTATTTCGGTAAAGAGCAGGGAAGATCCCGTCCACACTTATTCCAATAATAAACCGCTTTACCTGAACATGCTTTTCGATTGGGACATGAATGGAAGATGGCAAGGTGCAGTCGATTGTGGCTTGATCGCGCAAGAGCATGCAGTTCAGAATTATCCAATCGATGTGAGCTCATGGCCTGCAGGAATGACAACAAATACGGTTTTGATTCCTTTGATTAGTGGCCCGGTAACCCAGTACATTTGGGTTCGGGCAACGTTGACGTATGATCAAAAGGTTGATTTGTCTTGGAATGGAAGGGGAGCATTTGGTTTTGGAGAAACCGAAGATTATGGTCCCAGCCGATTTATGGAACCCCCACACCATTCGCTTCGGCCTTCAACCTCAGACGAAAACAGTCCAAGTACACCATCACCATTGGAAACTCCAACTCCTGAATTGTCTCTATCAGAGAAATCAGATGAGAGCCTTAGCGCAGAAGAGAAAACCCTTGAATTGCCGTTGCCTGATAGCGATGAGGGCCTAGTTGAACAACCACCTGCACAACCAAAAACAACAATGAATGCAATCATTCAGGCCGTTACTAACTTTTTCAGCAGCCTCTTTGGAGGCATATATTGACATTAAGCCAATGAACTCAGCACGTCTTCAAGAACGCTCTCTTTCCAGCATACATGGCTTCCAAGACATCCCCTTTCTCGCAGGGCGTATTAAATTCCAATCGGCACAGGTAGCCTGGGTCAATAGAGCCTTCAATCACACAGCCTTCATCGGTAACTTCGTGGTTTTTGTAAAGCGCGAATTGAACGGATTCCAGAGTCGTGCGGCCTTTGTTTTCAAGGACAAGGAAGCCTGTATCATTGCGCTTGGCACTGTAGTCCATAAAGCTTTGCTCTTTAAGAGTCCCAATCACACCCAATTGTTGGTTTAAGTTTTTCAAACAAGTGGTGATTTTGGCAAACTCGTTCGCGCGAGTCTCACATTTATACCCGACTTTTTTGAAGTAATCCATTGTGGCCTGCCCAAGGGATTTGGCATCATTCACCAGCTTTTGGTCAGAAACAACAACAATCGCCAACCCTCCAGCAATGAAGATGAGTAAGATGAGGACAATTCCAATCGTAACCTGTACTTGAGTCATAGAGTGCTTTTTTGTTTCTAGCAATATAAAGGTTTTGGCTTTCCTGGCGTTTGGTTAGCATCCTCAAGGCGAAATCCTCATAAGGTGCTCGCCAAATACAGGGTTTTGGCTTTAAAAGGGAAATCCCTAGGTTTAAAAACTCAGTTTCAGTCCCATCGCTTATGAAGAAAGGAATCTTAGTGTTCTTGGTTTTGTTCTTAATCGGGTGCAGTGCAAGAGAAGAAACCACCTCCCCCACCGGTCAAGTGGTTCTGGAAGTGGAGAACACAACCAACGTAACGATCGTCCAAGAGCCTGTCCAGGAAACTCAACCTCTTATCCCTCAAGATCCTTTGGTCTCCTTGCAAGAGCAACAGCTTCAAGTCTACGCAGACTACAATGAAGTACGCGTCAGGATAAGGGAATTAGAAAACAGTTGGAAGGTATCCGAGCAGAAAAGCATAGAGAACCAAATAAGGAGATTGTATCATAGAAGGGATTCGTTAATAGACGAAATCAAAAGCTTAGAAAACCAGATTCAGCAGATTCGAATCGATCGCAGAGCTAAACAGGGGGAGGAAGAGCTTCAGGAAGTGTTGAACAACCTAGCCCGAGAGGAAGCAGAATTAAAGGAAAAAATTAGTGACAATCGTTTCCGTATAGAAAAGATGCGGGAAGCCATCCAGCAAACCGTTTCTACTCAAGTAAAAGAAGACTTAAAGCAGCAGTTGGAGGAGTTATACTCCGATCAGGAAAACCTGGACAACCGTTTGCAAAAAGTGCATCAGCGTATGGAAGAGCATCAAGCAAACCTAGAAGAGTTAAAGGCAGAGCTCGAGGAAGAAAAAGAGAGCCTACTCAAGGAAAAGGAGCAGAAGCAGGTCTTAGCAAGCATAGCAGAATTAGATCGCCTGATCCGTGAAAAAGAAGAAACGTTGAACGCAGCACAGAGTCAAGATGAAAAAAATAAGATCCTCTCAAAAATAAACGAATTAGCTAAGGCAAAGGTCCGATTAAAAGAAACGTTGGAGTAGTTTTCCCAAGCGTTTAAATATCTCATCAAATTTCTAATCTAATGTCACCGTCTAAATCGCCCATCGTTTCTAACGAATTATTGACTCTAATTTCTCTAGCAAAAAATGCTGGAGAGGCTATCTTAGGTTATCATGGAAATTGCAAGAGTACAGTAAAAAGCGATGGCACTCCAAGCACTATAGCAGATGAAACCGCAGGAAGGATCATTTCAGCTGGGTTACGAGAAAGAAGATATCTAGTTGTGAACGAAGAGGAAGCTGAATGTGTTTCCACTCAAATCCCAGAAGCAGGCATTGCCTGGGTAGATCCGATTGATGGGACAGAAGAATTTGTGAAGGGAACGGAGAAATTTTGGATGTTAATTGGAATCGCTCGGCAAAACATTCCAGTCCTTGGGGTGGCATACAACCCAGTAACGAAAGAAGTATTCTTCGCAGAAAACAATGGGTGCTATCAAGAAAAAAAAACCGCATCAGTCCAGTCTATCTATCTGCCGAATCTAGGTTCGATCGAATGAAGCTGACTTGGGTCACTCAAGAGCTACCTGCAGGCTCCAAGTTGGAGGAAATGGTAGCAAAATTAGGAGTAGAAGTGATCGGAACAGGAGGGGGACCGGCAAACAAATAGAAAAAATAGGCACGATTATCTCAGCTTAGCCACTCTCAGGTTCCATTACAATAAGATTATTGGTGTTGCCTGGAAAGACGATGATGCGCTGCGCTTGGATGACCACCCCGTTAGAGCCGTACATACGGGCCGAGAAGCAAACGCTTCCAGTCATGCAGTTTAAGGTCGTTTGGGTCAGTTGAACATGTGTAGGGTTGTAGATCTCTCCAAAGTTAGGGTCCCAAACAAGGATGTTACTATTAATTACAGTTGCAAGGAGGTTGGTGCTGGCCATAAAACTATTGCTAACCACTTGGTTCAATACTTGATTTTTAAAGTATTCTTCACCCAGGAGAACCAAAACTTCATTCGCTCGGTTGTTTATATTTTTTCTTTGATGGATATCCAGTGTCAACGAAGTAGAAGAGGGAGCGCTCGGCAGGTCATAGAATCCGATCGCATTTGGGGTCCAGGATAAGGTGCCAGTCATGCTGGAGTAAATATAATTGCCGCCGGATGAAATAGAGCTACCGCTAGAGGAAGAGGCAGAGACGGCTAGGGAAAGTATACTACCTAACAAAAACAATCCTACCAAAAACATTCCTATAATTAATTGTTTCATCTTGGCCTCCTGCAATATTTTTAGGTTTATATGCATTTCGTCACCGTTCTCGATCGAAAGCAAAGCATGCTCTTCGATAGAGTTCATTCGCTCTTTGACCTAAAGGACTTTTATCAGCGTGTTCTTGAGTTGCTCTTAATCGATCAAGGACTTGATCAGCGCGAGTTTCTCGTGACGGAGTGGTTAAGGCTATGTAAGTAACTAAATTTTGTTGGGCAGCGAGGTATCGACCAATTTCAACAGGAGATCCAACGGCAAGAGCCCGCTCACCCGCAGTGACAAAGGCTTGTTCACAGTCAGAAAGGGTTCTATCTTGATGTCCATGATCATAAACCACCCGAGCGAGTTGATAAGCACCAATCCCAGAAAAGACAGCTCCCGTAGCAGAAGCGTCTAAATCGGGAATCATTCCGTGAAGTAGATGAGCTACGGCCGAAGCAGGGTCAAGATGATGAGCAGCTCCAGGGTTGGCTCCTCGCTCGGTTCGTTCAGCTCTTCCAATGTAAGCAAACACTCGCTCTTTTAACAAGCGAACACGATCTGCAGGAGTGAGCATCTCCGCTTCAAGGGCAGTAAGGCGAGTAAGTTTGTCATCATCTTCTTCAAACATGCGGCGTTGTGTAGCTTCAGTCAAGCCAATACGACCCGTAAATTCCGCTCGCCAGTAAGTATCAGAAGAGCTCGATCCGAGTACAGTGCGCATAGAACCCCAGAGGCTTTCCAGTTGAGTATAGATTCCGTTCAATACTTCATCTCGGTCTTCTTTGCGGATAATACCTGCTGAGGAAGAATAAGCAGATGCAGCGGATTCAAGAGCCTTAGACATTCGCATCAACGTTTCTAATTGGGAAAAGGAAAGCGAATCCGCTGCGCTTCCAAGATAATTAGGGTTTCTTTTAAGTTCAGCTTGTATAGCAAGAGCCCTCTTTTTGTCGCGTCCGAGTAACTGAACGGAAGAAGAGTTGGTTAATAGGTAATTCACTAAATTTAATCCTGCCTCTTCTTGTTTAGCATACTCAAGCATGTTTAAGGTACGGGCCCATACGTTTACTGCTGTTTGAACTTCGCCAGAATCAAATAAATTTTGTGCAAGGTTAGCGGTACCACTGACTTGAATAAGCAATTCCCTTAAATCAAAGACGCCTTCCGGATTATGGATGGTATTACGCCAATGAGCCCCTAGTTGACTAACCCGTTGAGGGTCAAAAACAAACTCTTCTGATCGAACGGGATAGGTCACATGTTCTGGCAAAAACATCATGTTGATTCGATGATTCAAAGCCTTTCGAACAGCTTCTTGCAGTCTTGAAGTAGAATCCGCACCGTTCTCAACATGGTCTGCAATGGCTCCTTCTCGCTTGGCATCTACCAGTTCATCAAGTCCCCCATTACCTTCTCCGGCAACAATCACAGGAGCTCCTTGTAAAGCAAAGTAAAGAATGAGTTCTTTCCAGTCAACACCTCCTTGTTTTCCATCCATGCTACCGTCCACTACAACGACTTTAGGAGCTACCTGCCCTAGAGCACGATGAATCTCTAAAAGGCTAAGTTCACTGGAAGGAACCGAAGCATTAACCACTTTGGGAGCTGAAAAGGCACTAAACTCGGTTCCTAGAACAGCAGGAGATGCCAAATGATCTGCCTCAGAATGGTAGAGAAGAACCCGCGGTTTCGGCATGGTAGCATCGAAGTCTTATAAAATATATAAAAGTTTGCATTTCCCATCGACGAGGGCCCGATTTGGTTAATAAAGCAAAACCAATCGGCGCAGGTTTATAAGGATCGCGGGATTCTTGACGTTCAGGGATAGAATGGGAAAAAGTGAATTAGACGCAATTGTTTCAGAAGCAGGTGTCTTACTAGATCGAGACCTTATACGCCCTCGGCAGCCTTCTCTTACTCCAATCGATACTCATTTTACAGGAGGGCATTGCTTACTATTAGATGACCTTCTTTTCAAGAGGATTTACAATTGCAAGCCCGCACAGGATCATTTTCTAGTGTTGTTAAACACAGCATTGGAAGGAAAGGAAGAATTAGCAAGGAGGGTTTGGAGAAGATACGAAAGTCCAGAAGAAAAGCCGTATGACATCGTTTTATTTAGGGATCTGGATGGCACTTCTTTTCAAGAGCCAAAGTTAACAAGGCGCATGATTGGAACGTTGTTTCATCAAGCAAAGGGGTTGCATGAACGAGTAATGGCAGAATTAAGAGGAATGCCCGTACTTCCTTTAGACACTTCTGAAATTCAAGTAGCAGAAATGGTGAATTACCTATTCGAGCAAGGAAACATCTCACCAACAGAAAAAAGCCGATTAAAAAAAGAGTATAAAAGATTAATGAACTTGAGAGGAGTTTTAGAGCTTCCCAATCTTCTTTTTGTAAGTAAAGCTTCCAGCTCAAAGGTCAGCCCGAGTTTTGAAAGAATCCGGCAAACACTTCATGAACCTCTTTCACGGTTTAAATTTCAGCTAGGTGAAGGCAATGTTTACGAAGCAGCACATCATCTCATAACGTGGAGTCAAGGGTTGTGTTACTTTCTCTCAGCTGAGTTGCAGCCGGTGGATCTGGATGAAGTGGTTGAAACTTTCTTCTCCAATCCTATATTGACATCGAATGGAGATCATGAGCTTCCCGCTTACACGACGCGATCAGGCTTCATTGCAAACCTTTTACTAGAGAGGTTTTGGAATCTGTTCCCCGGAAAAGTAAGAGGGTATCATGCAGACAGTTCAGATGAAGGCCATCAACCAAAATATGGAGTGGATGTGCTTGTTCATACAGGAGATCGAGAACGGCGTAGATTCCATATTCACTCAAGTCTAGAAATAGGAAAGGATGGAAAACGAACCATCGATCCCGAAGAATTGTTGCATCGACCGAGTTTGCTGATTCAAAGAGAAGGGGGACGACGAGCACCTACAGAAGACGAAGTGCTGGGCATGGTGGAAGTAGCAGCAAAAGCAAGAGGTAAACTCCCAGAATCGTTTGGTTCTCTGCCTCCGGAAGTCGTTCGGTGGCTGAGGGATCTACATGGGGTAAGTGAGGCAGCAAGTGAGTATTCGTTTGCTCACAGAAGGTTTTCCTTTGAGCGGCTTCTTTCGGAAAGGGGTCTAGCTATGCGCATCATGGAACAAGGAGGAAAAGACGCATATGACTCCTTCCTCCAAGGAATTGATTTGGAGGGGGCCTTAATGAGAACACGATTGCTAAAGAAAGGAACAACCCCTCAGCAACCCGATGTTTGGTTGGGAACGTTTTACGTGAAAAATCCAAATTCAAGAGCATTGCGGGTGGAGCACCGAGTGGTTAAGTATCTTCCAAAAGAGCGTGAGCAAAGGCAGACCATGGAGGCCTTGTACTTAGCTTCCGTGCTCGCTCCGGAAACCGGCATTCAAAGGCCACAATACCAATTTGTGAAACCAGGTTACCTAGTGATTCAGTTCTTGGGGCATAACACAAGAGAAGAGCGTGCATTGAGAAACAGTCTATTCTTCAATGGGGAACATCCGGTGCTGAAAGCAGAGTTAGAAGATACGTTAAAAGTGGCAGGAACTCTTTTAGGAAGGACACCTAAAAAAACCGATTCTCTCTGCGTTCGCAAGTATAGAGAAGAGGAGCTAGATCGTTTTGCAGTGGAAATCACAGCGGGCTTGGAACAGGTTTATCAGCGTGAACTTCCAAATCGAGAGGCTTTTACAAAGGCGCTAGCAGAGACCCTTCGCATCCGAGAAGGAACGCCTACCGTAGTAGATTGGGACCTGACTTTACGCAATGCAGGTAGAACTTCGTTCTTCGATCCGTATTTGAGAGTAGGAACGATGGAAGAAATCGTAACAGGAGTACTCCCGAATTTACCATCCGAAGTTGGAGTAATCGAAGAAGCCGTTAAAAGAGTGGTAACACAATATATAAATCCTGCTAGAGAAAGTCGTTTAGCCCTACTGGATGGAACAGACCATGAATCATTGCGATCATATGTGAAAAGCCAAGCAATAGAATGGTTTACCCTCATTGGAGTAAGCGAGGTCGATGCTAGATCCTTTGGCAGTCAGTTGGCAAGTAACATTCGTCCTCCAGAAAATCCTTACTCAGCCCAATTCATGCCAAGTCATGTGTTGCGAAGTGTTGCTTTGCGCCAGTTCTTACCCCCTATACGGGTCATCAAGGGCTTGGGAGGTACAGAAAAGGATGTGTATAGTTTAAAAAGAGCGCGAAGGTGGGCTGAGGGTTTCACAGAAAGTTGTATGAATGCAGAGAGCGGAGCAGAAAGAGCTCGTTTAACAATCCTTTACGAAGGCCTTCATTCATTAGGCTAAATCTTTTTTTTGGCGCAGACTTTCATGGATCCCGATCAAGACGGTCGATATGTCCGAAACTCGATGAAGAATAGAGAGTAAATAAAACACAACACGCTGTTCCTCTTTGGAATAAACCGCAATGTCGACATCCATTGCTCTGCGACGGGTCTCTGTGAAGAGTTCTACAAGTCTTGAGATTTCAGTGTGGTTGTACTGTTCTTCGTAGGACTGCACGACCTGGTTCGTGTACGCATAGAGCTCGAACAACTTTTTGCTTAGTTTTAATTTTTGTTTTTCTACTAAGTATCTGCAAAGGTCTCGGTAGAGATTGCACATCTTTTGGCTATGCCAGGCCATGACAAAGAAGTACGACTTCACATTAGAGGGAACGCAGGCCCCTTTAGTAAGCATGCGCTCGCATAGGATGCTAAGGCGATTGTTGGTGTCTTCCAATACAAGCACTTCTTTCAGTTGCTGAAGATCATTGTTGCGAATGGCTTCTAAGCTACTCTGACCCATAGCTGAGACCAATCGTAATGTTTTGCGAAAGAGAGGAAGAAAATCTGCTTCCATTCCTTTAGAAACACTTTCCACTACACAGTATCCTTTGCCTTCTTCTGTTAGCTGAAATCCTTCCAATAGGTTTCCAACGTAAAGGTGGATCTGTTCGAATTGAATGGTGTCATCATAGAGAATGCGGATGCGATCGTAACCAGCGCGGTACAGGCCTACTAAAGTCCACATGAGTGCGCGAGGGGCCATTCCAGCCATATCAACTTCAATTTCTTGTTTTTTGGGGGAGCCAGTTTGTTCAGCCGTGACAATCAGTCTGCTTTCCTCTTCACCTACTTCTATCTCGTCGCCTTTTTTGACGCCGTACTTTTTTACCCATTTGCTGGGGAGCGAAATGACCGCAGTGGAGTGGGCAAGTTGGATAACTTTGCGTTTCATCGGAGCACTTCCTTATAAAAAAGTTCCCTCATGCAAAGAAGAAAATATAAGGTAGTTTATAAATTGAATCTATAAGAATCCTTATATTTTATAAGAAAAAATATTATAAAAGACTATATCAGTATACATTTTTATGGCAGATTTTATCGATGTGACAAAGATGAAAGAAACAAGAGAGTTCTTTAAACCACATCAGGAAGAAGTGTCTGATCGGAAAAAAATGTGTGGTTGGCTTATCTTAGTTGGGAGTGTAGCCTTAGCGGTTTTAGCCCTTGGATTATGGGGTTTTGAAGAGCATTTCACACAGATCACAGGCAATGAGGTTCTGGATCCAAATGCACCATCAAATTTTCAATCAAGTAGAAGCGCAGAAGAAGATGCTCCCGCTTCAGGGGAAGAAGGTTTTCTAGGAAAGGCAAAAGCCATTTTGTTCGGAAAAAACCCTATGTCGGAAGCATCCGATGCGTCGGCTTCCGAAACAGCTTCCGAAGCAAATAGCAAGCAAGCCTATCAAGCAAAAGATATGGACATTCAAAGCGAACTTCAACTCTCAGAGTACTCCATTGCCTTAAGTAATGTAAACCTACATATTGAGACAACAAAACACGAGTTGAAAGGTTCGACTGAAGAGCTTATTTTAGAAACAGGGGGGCAAGCCGACATTCAAGGTTTCACAGGAACCCTCAGTTGGAAGAACAACCAACTCAAGTTGGAAGGCGAGATGGCAGGCTATCAAAACGCCAACACAGAAGTCCGGTGGAAAAGTAAGGAGGAGTATACGCTTCTATTAGAAGAGGGAATTGTTTCCATTGAAAACGCAGAAATTGCTTCATTAGCGGGCTTGAGTTCAGGCCCTATTCAGATTGGAAACAAGTTGACATTAAAAACAGAGAAAGATGAGCTGAGTCTGCAGCAGTATCGAGGAAGTGTAACCTCTGAGTTAAAGAACAATCAAAATACGCTCTCGCTGAAGGGACATGTGGGAGAATTGGAGTCAAAAACAAATCAGTTTGATATGCAGCTGGGGTGAATCATGTTAGAAGGCTTCGTAAGTTGGATGTTTAGGTTCTTATTGTTCATGGTCATTGCGCAGTTCATCTTTCACCTCACGATGGAAGCGGCCATGTTCTTCTTTAAGAGCTATCTAGATGAAAAGCACCCGCAGGAATTAAGAAAAAAAGGAAGGATTTATACTTAGAGTATAGAGGACTTTGAATAACCTCCGGCGCACACTAGGCTATCGACGAGCTACTTCGCCTATAGGACACTACTCATAGGGGTTATTCAAACCTCTCTATATTGGCTTAGCATCATAAAGTAGAAACTACGCCCTTCCTCGGCTCTCTCCATCAACCAGTCCGGAGGCAATGATGTGGGCAATGCGCAGGCACTCAGGCACTTCAGCGTGGGAAGTGCAGATCTTGAGCAGCTCGGTCGCTTTGGGCAACGAAATGCCAACAGGCTGAATATAGACCTTTTCTGCTTTGACCGGTTTAGGCAGCTTTTTCACCCAAGCCATTTTTTCAGTCATCTGTAATTTTTCCATGGCACCATAGAATTCTTCAAAATTAGGGTAATCGCGGACAACGGCAATGACAGGTATAGACGTTAGCTCATGCAACTTAGGGAGGTTGATGACATTAAAACCGGCAACAGAAATTCCATTCAGAAAAATCGCTTGCAGCTGGGATTTGAACTTGCAAGCATTCACCATCTCCACAATCTTCATGGTCGCATCAATCCCATCTTTTTCCACATAAGTAGAAAGGACACCATCCATATAATCCCCTCCTCTATACACAGTCCCAATCACCAACACTTGTCGTTGTAGAGGGTTAAATTTATCAAACGGCGCATCGTCTATTCCTAGAACTCTAACTTGTTTCTTGATCTGCTGTTTGGGACGGGCGACGGAAGCCATGAAAAAAGAAAAGAGGGGAGATACTTAAATGTTCTGCACAGCAACTTTATAAGTCGACTCTTACAAACAAGAAAAAATGAAGGATCCCATTCTTTCCAATATCTGGAAGTTGTATATTTTAAAGTCGTTCCGTTGGTTCATGTTATGGGCCCCGATCATTGTCTTGTTTTATCAAGAGAACGGCTTATCGATGAGGGACATTTTCCTGCTTCAGGCGATTTTCTCTATAATCCTGCTCGTGTTTGATGTGCCAACGGGTTTTCTTGCGGATCGCTTCGGCCGAAAACCTATAATTCTTTTAGCCTGCATAATGGGGCTTTTTGGATTCATAACCTATTCATTCTCTTATAATTTTCTCGGCTTCTTGATGGCGGAAGTATTGCTCGGGATAAGTTCCAGCCTCATATCCGGTGCAGATTCAGCTTTGATTTATGATAGTTTAGTGCAGGCAGGCAAGGAGAAGCAATATAAAAAATATGAAGGCCGTCTCTCCGGTTTGGGATACTTTTCAGAAGCGATGGCCAGCGTAATAGGTGGGGGAGTGGCTTTAATCAGTCTGCGATGGACAATCTATTCACAGGTGGGTCTTGAGTTATTGACAATCCCTTTAGCCCTCTCATTAATAGAACCAAAACGACATAGCTTCCGACGAGTAAAAGCAGTAAAGTTCGCGATAAAAACAGTAAAATATGCCCTACATGAACACATCGAAATAAAATGGTTAATCCTGTATTCAGCGATAATTTACGCAGCGACATTGATCACGATCTGGTTTGTTCAACCCTACTTAAAAATGGTAGGGATTCCTTTATTTTGGTTTGGTATCATTTGGGCGATCATGAAAGTATCCATGGCCGCATGCTCATGGTGGGCGCATCGTTTGGAAACTTATTTAGGTAGAAGAGCTTCTTTGATAAGCCTTCTTATAGGAACTGTAGCGGGTTGTGTGTTAGCGGCTGTTTTCCAATCAGTATGGGGGATTGTGTTCTTATTACTATTTTATTCTGTTCGGGGTTTTAGCGAACCGGTGTTTAAAGATTACATTAATCGATTGGTCTCATCCGATCGAAGAGCAACCGTGTTGTCCACAAGAACGATGGTCAGCCGGCTTCTCTACGTTGCTCTAGGTCCGTTTTTGGGTTGGATCATGGACGTCTACTCATTGCGCCTGGCTTTCTTTGTATCAGGAGGAATTTCCTTATTTTTAGGACTCATCGCTCTTCTCTACATGTATAAGCATAAAACTGCTTAGGAAAGTTTCCTCACAAACGTCAAGAACGCTGTATGCAGCATATCTCCAGAATTCGGTCTAAGCCTCATTTCATCCACGAGCCATTCGCGTTCCATGACTTCAATAGTGCATTCATGCAACATATTCTTAGGCAAAGAAATTACGACTTTTTGGGCTTGGTGAATTTGGGGGGTGTAAGCAACAAGGTACCCTCCAACATTCAGTATTTTTTCCGCTGTTTTCAACGCTTTAGAAGGTTCCGGCACATCAAGTAAGAATACATCAATGTCTTTTTCTTTAACCGTTTCTGTTTTGTACACATCTCCTTTTTTGAATTCGACATTTACCAATCCTAAGTCGCATGCATTTTTCTGACCGAGTGATGTGCGCTCTGAATCGATATCATAAGAAACCACTTGTTTGGCAATCGCAGCTACAAAGCAGGCAAAGGCTCCGCTTCCTGTTCCAGCGTCCATCACAATGCTTTCGCGGTGAATGCCGGTGCGTCCGATGATAATTCCGATGTCTTTCAACCCAATGATTTGGGCGCTGCGCTTAAGATTCTTATATAGGTCCAAAAAAGAGGTGTCCAGTAAATGGAATTCCTCCTTACCTGCTCTCAACACAGCGCCGGGTTTCTTGGCAAGCTCTTTTTTAGGGATAATGCCATATTTAGAGTGAAAGTCTTTGTCAACATCCACTAGGTGTTTTTCAAAGTCAGAGAGCGTAATTTCTCGGTTTACTTCCGCCACGTACGTGGTTCGGGGGAGTTTGAGAAGGATTTTTTTGGCCATGAAAAACGAAACCAAGAGAGGGTTAAAAAGGTTTGGAAGATTAAGCGCTGGCCCGGATTTGAACCGGGGAATGGGAGGGTTGCAGCCTCGTGCCTTACCGCTTGGCGACCAGCGCTTAAGTCGATGAAACGAAGTCCTCTTTTTATGGGTTTCTATGGCGGAGGGACACTTATTTTGTATATGCTTTCTCCGCGATATACCAGCGACAGATTATTTGCCCAATTCTTTCTGTCGCTGAGTATAAAGAAAAGAGCGGACCCGGTGGGACTTTCGAACGATCAGCGTTTGATTCGCAAAGGACCGTGTTCGAACCCACGATCACCAGCTATCATCCGAAGATAGAAGGCTGGTGCCCTATCCAGGCTAGGCTACGGGTCCACATCGTCGATAAAACAGCCTTAGGTATTTAAAGGTTTAGTCAGAAAACTATTTTCTCTTGTCTTTAAACGTGACAAATCCAAGTGCGACCAAGTAAAGAATGCCACCCACTTTGGGTAGGATCAAAGATAAGCTATACCATCCAGGGTATTTTCTTTTTTCAAAGACTCTCCAGTTAGAGATAATGTAAAGAACGCCAATGGCAATCCAGCCTAAGATAGGAATAAGGTAAAGGAAAACCCATGCCCAGTGAAATCCTCCCATTTGTAGTACCATCGAGGTGCCGGCAAAGGGAATCCAGGCTAGCCAGGGCTTGTCGTACTTGAGTTTTTGGCCAAGGATCATCCAAGCATAAGACGTGTAAAGATAAGCTACTACAACGAACAGGAAAAAGATCATAACCGAAGCGAAAATCAGTCCACTCACGGCTCCGCCTAAGAGGTAGCCTAAGAGTTGATCGGTAGCCATGCTTGAACAATCATCCAGGAGTATATATAGCTTTTGAAATGGCCCTTCTGTACAGTAAATTTATATATCTCGTCTTTGTCCAGCAAACCATGTTAAGAACGCATACGTGTGGGGAGTTGAGAGAGACCAATGCGGGGAAAACCGTCACCTTATGCGGCTGGCTGGACACCTTACGAATCTCAGGCAAGATCTCTTTTATGTTATTAAGAGATAGGAATGGGATAACTCAGGTCTTTTTAGATAAGAACTTAACCGAACAAGCTCAGTCTTTGAAAAAAGAGTCTATTGTTTTAGTAGAAGGGGTCGTGAATAAGCGTCCAGAGAACCAGGTAAAAAAAGAGATGGCGACTGGTACCATTGAATTAGGTGCTACACGAGTCGAGTTGATAAATCTGGCAGAAACGCCTCTTCCGATTGAGGTGCAGGAGGAAACAACGACCCATATGGATAAGCGCTTGGATTATCGCTTTTTAGACGTACGCAGGGACAAAGTTAAAAATATTTTTAGGGTTCGCTCAAAGATTTACAGCACCACAATCCAGTTCTTTGATCAAGAAGAATTTGTGGCCATTCAAACACCCAAGCTCACAGCTTCCGGCGTAGAATCCGGCGCGGAAGAATTCAAGATCCCTTACTTTGGGAAAACAGCTTCTTTGGCCCAGTCTCCACAAGTCTATAAGCAGATGTTTGTCGTCTCAGGACTGGAAAAAGTGTACGAAATCGCTCCGATCTTTCGAGCAGAAAAGTCCCATACTACCAGGCATCTAACTGAGTTCATCGGCATTGACTTTGAAATGGGTTTCATCAAGGACGAGCACGATGTGATGGACTTAATCGAAAAATATGTTAAATTCCTGCTAACCAAAATGAAAGATTCATGCAAGACAGAGCTGGCTGAATTAAGTGTTACAATCGAAGTTCCTAAGGAGATCCCACGTCTTTCTTTGATTGAGATGCGAAAGTGGTTGAAGGAAAAGGGAAAAATCATTCCTGAAGATGAAGACTTGGACGCGGAAGGGGAAAAGATGATTGGAGACCATGTAAAGGAAAAGTACAACTCTGATTTTGTCTTTATGTTGGATTACCCCTGGAAAAAGCGCCCATTCTACCACATGCGACCAGATAACAACAAGAACGTAACAAAATCGTTTGACTTACTCTACAAAGGGGTCGAGATTGGCACAGGCGCTCAGCGAGAGCATCGCCTCGACATCCTAGAAGCTCAGTGTGCAGAGAAGAGTATTGATTTCAAAAAGATGGCTTTCTACCGAGATATTTTCCGATATGGCTGTCCACCTCATGGAGGGGTCGGTCTCGGATTGGACCGAATCACCCAACAGATGCTCAATCTAGAAAACGTGCGAGAAGCCATCTTGCTCCCAAGAGATCCAGAACGGTTAACACCTTAATATTCATGGACCAATTCCAACTGAAAGAAATCCAATCCAAAAGCATTCTCACGAAAAGTGGCCTCCCGGGCGCTGACTACGTCATTAACCCTTATGTTGGTTGCATGCACGCCTGCCCTTACTGTTACGCTGTTTTCATGAAGCGAGTAACCAAGCATAAAGAGCCTTGGGGGAAGTTTGTCGATGTAAAAATGAATGCCCCTGAGCTTTTAGAGAAAGAGATTAAGAAAGCAAAGAAAGGTCTTGTTCTCATGAGCAGTGTCACAGACGCCTATCACCCGCTGGAGATACGATACAAACTGACAAGAAGGCTACTGGAGATTCTCTTAAAATACCAATTCCCCATCTCAGTTCTGACGAAGTCCGACCTCGTCACAAGAGACATTGACGTATTGAAACGATTCAAGAGCTGTGAAGTCGGCTTCTCGTTTCTTAGCTTTAACGATCAGCATCGGAAGGATTTCGAACCCGTAGCTGCTTCTCCAGAGCGGCGTTTGGAGGCGATGAAAAAGTTAAAGAAAGCAGGCATTAAGGTCTACGCCTTCATGGGCCCTATTTTCCCATACTTAACGAACATCGAAGAAATGCTGAAAAAATTCAAAGAACTCGGTGTGGACATGGTCTGGGCAGAAAACCTAAACCATAAAGCAGGCACTTGGCCGCAAGTGTTTGAGATCATCCAGAAAAAGTACCCTGGTCTAGCTAAGGAATACGAACGCATTTTCTTCACGAAAAACGACTACTGGGATAAAGTAGAGGCACGAATTAAGAAGAAAGTCAAAGAGCTAAAGTTAAAAGTAAGGATTGTTTTCCATCATCAGAAATACAGTAAAACAAAAGCATAAGACAATTTAAGTTCAGAAAGCTTATAAACAAACAAAACAGCATTATCGCAAATGCAAGCGTCCACAAGAAACAAAGCCGTCGAATTATACAAAGGAAAAAAGGTGAGTCTGGGTTTAGGAGCAAGGCTCGCAGGTATAACACTAAGCGAATTCATCAACTTGCTTAAGGAACACAATGTCTATCTAAATCTGGAGAAGGAAGACATCGAGCAAGCTCTAAAAACAGCTAGGAAAGTTTTGTAAATACAAACCTTAACATGACCCGTCGCCAGGAAATGATCGAGATGCTGCTGCAGCATGAAATCTCAGCGCAAGAGTTCTGTCATATCTACCGAGTAGAGATGTGGGAAATTCTAGACGAAATAGAGCACATCAAGCGCATCGTGGCACATCATAAGAAGCGCTTGGTCATGAACCCCCCCTTCTGTAAGGCGTGTGGCTTTGTCTTCAAGGAGCGTGGCAAGGTAAAGAACCCCTCTAAATGCCCCCATTGCCGTCATGAACGCATCCAAGCGCCAGCGTTTAAGATTGTGGATGTGATGACGAAGAGGAAGAGTAGCAAAGTTTAAATATAAGTCCATCCTTATTATAGATAAATTTATATCTATTTTATATAAAATGAAGCAAATCACAATAACAAAAAAACATATGCCCACGCTTAGTACGATTCTTATGGTAGAAGACACATTAAAAAAAGCCAATGAATTATTAACGATTGCAGAGCTCAAACGAAGGCTACCCAAAAAAGTCATGCACCAAACGTTGATCCAAACACTGGATTACTTACAAGTAAGCGGTAAGATCTTGATCGGCACAAAGGGTATTCTTTGGATTTTCGCTGAAAAGAAAGAGCTCGATAAATTGATCCGACAAGGAACCGAAGTGTGATCTTTTCATAGCTTCCGATTTAACCGAAAACTTTCCGGATTTTCTTAGATAACACTTATATTCTACCTACAAAGATGGAAGCAAATGAACAGAAAGGTGCGGATCGTTCTTATAGGAAACGCAGAGCAAGAATTCAAAAAATTGAAAGAATTAGAACAAAACATAAAAGAAGACAAAGAATTCCATCCAGAAATGCAGTTGCTTAAATCCATACGGCAAAAGATAGAATTCATACGCTCCAATCCATTCTATGGATGCAACATCTCTAAGAATAAGGTTCCAAAAGAATACCATGTCCATAATTTATGGAGAGCAGAGTTGGTTCAATATTGGAGAATGATATACACGATAAAGGGCAATGAACAAGAAATCATCTGCTTCATCACCGATATACTGGACCATAATATTTACAATGAAAAATTTGGTTATCACAAAAAATGAACTACCTCTTCATCTGCACCAACAACGAGATACGAAGTCCTACAGCCGAAAAAGTCTTCCGTAAGATGCTCAAGGAAAACAAGAAAAAAGGCAATGTAAAGTCGGCGGGCGTTGCGCCCGACGCCCCGAACCGCATCACCTACCAATTACTCCAATGGGCTGGCAAGATCTTCTGCATGGAGGAAGAACATAAGCTCTACATTACTTATTTATACCCAGAACTGGAGAAGAAGATCATGGTGCTGAACATCCTTGATATTTACCAACGGAATGATCTGGAACTGGTGACAATTTTAAAGGAAAGATTGAGTGCTAAAATTTAGACCAAGGAGATGGCCGGAATCATAGAAAAGCTTATAAATATCTTTTCATTCTAATAGATATCTTTAAGGTGATTAAGATATACATCGAAGACTTATACTGGAAGAGGAAGTTGCTCGTGTTTACCTGGCACTTCAAGGAAGAGTTCGAAAAGTTCAACAAGCCGCTCGAATTCGTGATCGACATCCTCGACAAAGGAGAGCATAAACTTGCCTCAAAAAATCAGAAGAAATACAATGTATTTTACCCCTTCCGAAGAAAATACATATGTTTATCGTACGTGGAACACGAAAACATCATCTTGATCCATATCAAACCAGTTACAAAAAAGAGGAGGGAAAGATAAAATGAAAAAGTTCATGAAAACGTGTTATAAGTGCGGAACAAACGTAAAGGAAGCCAGTATTTTAAAAGAAGGAATCAACCTAAACTGTTTAAAATGCCCCAAATGCAATGAGGAGTACTTCACCTCCAGCGAACTCGTACGATTTGACATCTTAACGGGCAGACAAAGGCAAGTCCGCAAGTTCGGGGTGTTGGGTGACTCAACCATCATGCGCTTCCCGCCGGAATTGCTACAAGAGTACCACATCAAGCCAGGAGACTTCGGTGTCTTCGAGGAACGGCCAGAAGGTATTTTGATTAAACCGGTGAAGGCAAAGGAGTTGAAGGTTTGACAGAAGCGGAAGTAGCATGCTTCGCTATCCAGAACCAATTCCAAACGAGGAGAAAGATTTATAACTCAGGGATCATTTTCTTCGACAATGCATGAAGAAAGAGACTCATTTAGTGCTTCTTTAGACGTAAAAATCGTCCAAATGATGGGAAGAGACAGTAGCATTGGCCTGGAAACATTTCATGAAGTCATAAAAGACGGACGTCCTGTATTCAAGGTTGCAGAATATGCACAGCATGTTTTCCTTAGTGTACCTTACGAAGAACTTTCGGGGGATATGAAATCTTTAGTTGATGAAGGGGCCCGTGCAGGATACACAGTTCTTGGACCCGATCAGGTTCCTGTAGCAATCGAAGGCGTTCCAAGCCGTGGTCCATTGAATCTTAGATCTTTCTAAAGCCAAATCTTTATAAACCCCTCCCGTTTCTCAAGCGTAAAGCCCGAGTGAAGAGCGTATAGGGTTTGTCTTAAGGACAATTCTAAGCTCTATTACCCGGATTGATACAATGGCAAAAGAAAAATCATATCCAGAAGACGCTCATTTAAAGCCTAAGGTTGCACCTCAGAAACAGGCTCCTGCAGCTCCTCGAAATACCGATCCTAATTTTAAGTATCTGGTTCGCATCGGCAACACGGACTGTGATGGCAACAAGCAGCTTCAGTATGCCATGCGAAAAGTAAAGGGCGTCAGTTATGCCATGGCCCACGCGGTTTGCGGAGTCACAGGTGCGAATCCTTCTCAAAAGGCAGGTTATGTGAAAGAGGATGAAATTCAAAAGATTGAGGGTGTCTTGAAGGATCCTTTGCATCATGGTATTCCGGAGTGGATGGTGAATCGCAGGAAGGATTACGAGACGGGTAAAACCGCTCATCTATTAACAGGGGATTTAGAATTTGCTATTGAAACCGATATTCGAAGGATGAAGAAGATCAAGAGTTACAAGGGCTTGCGTCATGCTTGGGGTCAACCGGTACGGGGTCAGAGAACCAAGTCCAACTTTAGAAGGAATAAGGGTAAAGGCATGGGTGTTAAGAAAAAGGCCAGTGCCAAGGCAGGTAGAGTATAATGGGAGATCCAAGACATTTCCGTAAAAAGTATAGTTCGCCTAGTCATCCGTGGCAGAAGGTAAGAATCGATGAAGAAGCAGAGCTCAAAAAAGAGTTCGGCATTCCTTCCAACACCGAGATTTGGAAGATGGTTTCCAAGTTAAAGGATTTCAAGGATCGGGTAAAAAAGCTAGCTCCTCAAGTAGGCAAGCAGGCTGAAGTGGAGAAGGCACAATTACTCGCTAAGTTGTTGTCTCTGTCTTTATTGCAGACCGGCGACGGCTTGGATAAAGTCTTAAGTCTGACCTTGAAAAATGTGTTGGATCGCAGGTTGCAGAGTTTGCTAGTAAAAAAGGGCTTGGCCCGAACCATGAAACAGGCCCGCCAGATGATTACGCATGAACACGTCTTGGTAGGTACTAAAAAAATCACAGCGCCTTCTTACTTAGTGGACATTGCCGAGGAAGGTTCCATCAATTTCCACACCAGCAGTCCTTTCGGAGATAATATGCATCCAGAACGTGTCGTGGTGAAAAAAGAGAAGGCAGAAGAAAAGGTGGAGAAGAAAGAGGAAGAAACGATCGCGTATAAAGCGGAAGAAATCGTGGATCCTGAAGTGCAGGTGACGCCCTCATGAATGACAATCTTCGCTGGGGTATTTGCCATATCTTTGCTTCGTATAATGATACGATCATTCATGTGACTGACATAACGGGTACGGAAACCTTGGCCATTTGCTCAGGAGGTCAAGTAGTCAAGGCAGATCGTTTGGAGTCTTCTCCTACAGCGGCCATGGTAGCCTCTAAGCGAGTTGCAGAGAGTGTCTTGGAAAAAGGCATTCAGGGTTTACACATCAAAATCAGAGCACCAGGAGGCCACAATGGTCCTATGGCTCCAGGTCCAGGTGCGCAAGCAGCGGTTCGCAGCTTGTCCAGGATGGGCTTGAAAATTGGTATTATTGAAGATGTGACTCCGATCCCTCATGGTGGTTGCAGAAAGAAAGGCGGTAAACGAGGTAGACGAGTATAAAGAGGCGAGAACATGGTCAAACAACAAAAATCAAAGATTCGCTCAAAAGCCAAAGCTTTTGGCGCGCCGAAATACCATGTATTTCGTGCGTTTGGGTCTCACCATTGTAACCAATATCTTATTGAGGTGTTTGCATGGTGAAGGTAAAAATCGTTGAGGAAAAAAAGGAGAAATTGACGTTGCATATCCAAGATACAGATGCGACCTACATGAATGCCTTGCGTCGATTGATGATGGAAGAAGTGCCTGTTTTGGCGATTGAGGACATTGAATTCCAAAAAAACAACGGCATCTTGTATGACGAAATGGTAGCACATCGTTTGGGTTTACTGGTGTTGAAGACAGACGCTGAAAGTTATAACATCCAATCTGAATGCAAGTGCAATGGCGCTGGTTGCGCGCAGTGTACACTGAAGCTCACGCTAAAGGCAAAAGGTCCAGGTTATGTGTATGCCAGTGACATTCGAAGTAAGGATCCAAAGTGTAAACCCGTTTATGGTGACACTCCCATCACTAAATTATTGGAAGGCCAAGAAATAGAGGCTGAGATGACGGCAAAGATGGGCGTGGGCAGAGTCCATGCCAAGTGGAGCCCGTGTTTGGCTTTTTACAAGTATTATCCTCATGTGACCATTAAGAAGCAACCTCAGGATCCTGAGTGGATTAAGGAGCGCTGTCCGACAAAAGTATTTGATGCTAAAGGAGGCCAATTGAAGGTCGTGAATGAAGAGGCGTGCATCTGGTGTGGTGAATGCGCCGAGCTCACCAACGAAGACGTACACGTCAAAAAAGAAGATGACTTCCTATTTTATATTGAAGCTTGGGGTCAATTGGATCACAAAGAAATCGTAAGCAATGCCATCGAGCGTTGCAATTTGATGATAAAAGAATTGAGAGATCAGTTCAAGGGCAAAGAGAAAGCCAAATAAATTCACGCGGGGGTGGCAGAGCCTGGTCAAATGCGCTACCTTGAGGAGTCGGAAAGCGAAGCTTTTCGACATTCAGCGGTTCAAGCCGCTGTAAAAATGTTGGCGAGCAAAGCTCGTCTCATTCAAGCGCAATCAAACGGGTAGTCCCTTAGTGGGTGCGAGGGTTCGAATCCCTTCCCCCGCATTGAGGGAATAGTGGATTCCGAAAGGAATCCGCTGCGGGATCCTAAGGGTGAAACCCTTAGGTGGGAACCCATTCCCCCCGCATCAAGGACCGAAACTACCAATAAAGTGAAAAGATGAAACAAAATTACAAGAACCCGGAGCTTGGAGCACTGATTCAGGTATTGAGGAAGTGTGCGATTGAGCAAGATGTAGCTCTATGGAAACGAATCGCATCCGACTTGGAAAAGCCCACGCGAAGTAAGCGAATCGTGAATGTATACAAGATCGAGCAATACGCTAAGCCGAATGAGATCGTACTTGTGCCGGGTAAGGTCTTAGGTACTGGAGAATTGAGCAAGAAGGTAACCGTAGCGGCATATTCATTCAGTGACGAAGCTAAGCAAAAAATCAATGGTAAGGGTACGGCAATTACAATCATGGAATTAGTAGAAAAAAACCCGAAAGGTAAGGGTGTGAGGATTTTAGGATGATCATCGACGCAACAGACCTAGTGGTGGGCCGTTTGGCTACTGTAGCAGCGAAGAAGGCTTTGCTAGGGGAAAAAGTAGAGATTGTGAACTGCGAAAAGGCAGTGATCAGTGGAGATCCTGTACACATCTTAGAGGATTGGAAGTGGAAGCGAGGTATAGGTACGTATCGAGGACCGTATTATGGACGGTTATCAGATCGTATTGTGCGTCGCATGATCCGAGGCATGTTGCCATACAAACAGCCTCGTGGTAAGGCGGCGTTTGAGCGCATCATGTGTTTCCGAGGTGTTCCGGTGGTGTTAAAGGATCAAAAGAAGGTAAGCATTGAAGAGGCTCACCTGTCTAAGTTAAGCACTCCTAAATTTTTACATGTAGGGGAATTGAGTAAGTTAATCGGTGGAAGTAGAATTTCAGCAGTGAAAGGTGATGAATGATGGCAAAGCTGATTCATGTGAGCGGCAAGAGAAAGCGATCGATTGCACGCGCAACCCTGAAGGAGGGTAAGGGGATTATCCGTATTAATAATCTTTTATTGGATCATTTTGAACCCAAGATGGCTCGTATGAAAGTCATGGAGCCTTTGTTGCTTGCTGGGGAAGACGTGATAAAAAAAGTGGATATTTCTGTGATGGTAGAAGGGGGCGGGATCATGAGCCAGACCGAGGCTTCTCGTCTAGCCATTGCCCGTTGCCTAGCGCAATTTGATAAAAAACTAAAACCCACATTTGAATCCTACGATCGTCATCTCTTGATTGCAGACGTTCGCCGTAAAGAAAGTGCTAAACCCGGCCGTCATGGTCAGGCACGAGCGAAGCGTCAGAAGTCGTATAGATGATTATGCAGTCTGCTCAGGCTCTCTAGAATCTACTTCTGGGTTCAGAGCCGAACTTTCTTCTACATCGATAAGTTCTGCTGCTCGACTAGGAATTTCTGCGTAAGAGGCAAATAGAGATGAAGTGTCTTCTTGGAGAATTCCAGCATAGTGTGTGCTGAAATTTCCATAAAGGACCATTGCTTGCTCAAATTCAGGGCAGTGAGTGGACGCGTATAATACAGCAGCATGGGATCGACGACTCTTTTCAGAAAATATGGCAACCCGAGGGTCTTGAAGTAAGGGTTCAAAATCAGTAGGTTTTTTGTCTTTCATAAAAGCGCGGAATTGTCTGACTGCCTCATCATACAATTGGTCTTGTTTTTCTTCAATAGGACGAACGAATTCATTGAATGCTTGGTTTTGAAGGTTAACGTACGGAGTAATTTTTTGGGTGATCGTTTCTTCCAGTGCTTGAACAAATTGAGAAAGCTCTATAGGCTGGCTTCCTTCTATAGGAATCTGAATAGGGACTCCGAGCGTTCGATGGTATCCCATAACTAAGTGTTTTATCCAATAATGTTGGTTGAGTTGGGTTTTGAGTTGTTGAATGTCTTGAGGGGTTTGTCCGGCCAATTTACGCAAAATGCCAACGCCTAAATCAAGAGCTTTGAATGCGACAGGTTCTTGGCCGGATTTTAATCGGCTTAGGACTTGATCAGGTGTGGCAGGGGGTAGCCCAAATTCATGGTTCCATTCACTTACTGTTTGCGTGACTTGGTTCAAGGCTTGATCAAAATGGCTTAGAGCTTCTATCGTGGGTCCAGTTTCAGTGAATTCACCATACAATCTTTGTGCAAATGGATTCATAGCTGTTAAGCGTTGTGCGCCCCCAAGATTATAGCAGCCTTGTATAAATCGTTGGAGGTCTAAAAATGCGCTAGTTCGACTAACAATGGGCTGAGCTTCAGACGTTCCTTGTTGAAAGAGAGTTTCAAGCGTTGCTTTAAGGGTTCCTCGAGTGGGTCGCTGGACTAATACTTGGTCTAAAAATTTAGGCACGGTATCGTTTCGTGCCTTAGTGATATATTGATCAAGTTGAAGCCGGAGTTGCGTGGCGTGTTCTAAAATTTCATTCCAATGTTCAGAAGCTTCATAGGGATTCTCGATCTGTTTAGCTTGCTCTACTAGTTCTTCAAGTTCTTGAGCACTTTTGGGTCCGCGAGTAAACCATCCCATGATGAAGGGCAGGGAATACTCTATTTAAATATTTCTATTTTTATCACTAATAAGTGATTAAATATAAATATTTTCTATATAGAAATTTATTCACTCCAACCTAAAACCTAAGCTTTATAAACCACCCCATTCACCCTAAACCCATGTTAGTTCCGGTACGTTGCATGAGTTGCGGCAAGCCCATCGGCCAATTCTGGGAAGGCTATGTAGAGCGAACAACCAAGAAGAAAGAAGACCGTAAAAAAGTCTTGGACAGCATGGGCCTCGAACGCTATTGCTGCCGAGCACAGATGATGGGTACCACGGAATTAATCGACATCGCTGCACAGTTTAAGAAGTTCTGAAAGATGAAAACTCCATTCATCGAACTCTTCGGTAAGAATCCCTTCATCAAAGTACTCGACTTTCTCATCACCTATCAGCTCTTCGACTACCCCTTGACCGAAATCGCCAAAAAATCCGGCGTTAGCTACTCCACCCTCCAAACCTCATGGGATAAGTTAGTAAAAAATCGCATCGTCATCAAAACAAGGCGAATCGGGAAATCAAACCTATACCAGCTCAACACGAAAAACCCCGCCGTTCAGCAACTCATAAAGCTGGACTGGAATTTAGTACAAGGGAGAAAAATTGAAGTAGAAGTGTAAACTGCCAGAAATTAAAACTCAAAATACAGTTTATGGGCTTTTGCCATAAAAAGGTTGTTCACTAGCGCATGTAGTAGTAAGCTCATATAAACTTGGTTTTGGAAATAACCTATCCATTTCCTCTCGTCTTTTTCTGCTTGCTTCTTCATCAGCAAGTCTTGTCATATTTTCATCGTACTCATATTGCGCTTTAATATCTTTAGATACTGTTCTTGATACAAGGCGTTCAAATCTGGCACTCCATTGCCTAGCAGTCTCTAAGTTATCAGAGGCACAAAGAATTCGGTATTGATCAGGCCCTCGAATCTGCAATGTACTGGGGGGTACAACCTCATTACGTAAACCCTCATGACGTAAATCATCATCGCTAAGACCTGCTTCGCTTATCACATGGATGTTTCCTCTTCCTTTTCCGAAACCAGTAAATCGGAAAGAATCGGTTTTGCTAGATATCCACAGCCTACGAGCACAATACTCAAAGACTCGTTCAGAAAGGTCAGAGTAGTCAGTAAAGCAAGAAGAATCATCAGAAGAGTCAACGCTCTGGAGTGTTCTATCTGCAAGGGCCATCACGTCAAGCGTTAGTCTATGTTTTGGGCGATATAAAGGGGGCATACCTAGCGAAAACGGAGTAACTTTAAATAGCTTAGCGAAAAAGCTTATAAGTTCTATGCTCAAATAGAAGCACATGTTCAACTTATCCCCTCACGAGCTCAAGCTCTTCCGCTCATTAAGCACACCTCAAAAAGTACAGGACTTCTTAGACAAAATGCCGATTAACAAGGAAAAAAATGGCGACACCTGTATGTCTCCTCGCAAAGTACTGCAAGAGAACAAGGCACAGTGCATGGAAGGAGCGATGCTCGCAGCCGCAATTCTGCGTGTTCAGGGCCGTCCTCCCTTGGTTCTTAGTTTAGAATCAACAAAAGATGACTTTGACCATGTCATTGCCCTCTTCAAAGAGCACAATCATTGGGGTGCGATCAGCAAGACCAATCATGCCGTTTTAAGATACCGAGACCCTATCTATAGAACCGTGCGGGAACTGGTCATGTCATATTTCGATGAATACTTTGACAGCAAAGGGAAAAAGAATCTCAGAACCTATTCAAAACCCATCAACCTCTCACGTTTCGATAGGCTTAATTGGATGACGTCAAAAGATGACATCTGGTACATCCCTGAGTACCTGTGTGACGTACCCCACACCAAGATCTTAACCAAGTCCATGCTTCGAACCTTAAGAAAGGCAGGCCCTTTCCAAGTAAAAACGTATGAAGCAACGGAGTGGTAAAAGCGTTTTATCTATAATACCTTATAGTAAGGTATTTTAAGAAGAGCATACTCTCAAAAGTGATGGACAGTTATGAAGTACGAGTTTTATCCCCCATCCCGACAGGCCCTTTTAGAGGGAGCGGTTTCATCGATCAAATCCGCAGAAGAGAATTCTGGGTCGAACGCGACCAATATGGCAGAGCGCTTATGTTTATTTTAGGTGATGCAGAAGATGAGGTGCATACTCTTTTTCCAGATCAGCCGTTGAATGCCCAAGATTTAGGCTTGTTGGTTATACAAGAGGCAGATGTTGCAAGGCCTGGCTTAGTACATGCAATCAGTGTTCTGCTTAGACACGCCCCTGCTAGGGTAGAATCGGTTAGAAGATTCCAAGCTAAGCAACCTAGCCGTTTACTAGATCAAGTAGCGCAAATCCTTCGCCCAAATGGTTACGAACCGATACGGGATGGACATTGCGTTTATTGGAAAGATGGACTCGATAAAGGTAAAGGGTTTCTAAGAACATTCACCGGAACACGGTCAGGAAACCAAGGGGTAGTACAGCTTCCAGATCGGCTGGATTGACCAAAACCTTTATATAAAATACCTATCTAACTTGAACTATGCATAGTCGTTCATTGGGGCTTCTGTTGTTGTTACGTTAAATAGCCCTATCTTTTAAGGGGCTGGAAGGATACAGACCAGTCCCAACTCCGGTGAAAAACATGGATGTCAAAGCGGTCGCAGAGAAGTGGCAAAAGAAGTGGGCAGAGGCGAAGGCCTTCGAGCCTCAAATAGATAAATCCAAGAAGAAGTTTTTCTTCACCACCCCTTACCCGTATATAAGCGGCTCTCTGCATATTGGTCATGGAAGGGCAGTAGTGGAGAGCGATATCTATGTCCGATTTTTAAGAATGAAAGGCTTTAATGTTCTCTACCCCCTGGCGTTTCACATAACAGGAACCCCCATTCTAGGTATTTCTTTAGCTATTGCATCTGGAGATAAAAAAAAGATCGAACTCTACAAAAACTATGTCAGGAATTATGTATCAGATGAAAAAGAAGTCGAAAAAACAGTGGAGTCTTTCAAGGATCCTTGGAATTTAGTTAACTTTTTCATCCCGAAGATGCTTTCGGAATATAGCTCACTGGGAACGAGCATAGACTGGAGTAGAAGGTTCACAACTGGAGATCTGGACTATCAAAAGCTAATCACTTGGCAATTCCATAAATACAAGGATAAAAATTACTTAATAAAGGGTTCCTACCCCGTACTTTATTGTCCGAACTGTGAAAATGCAGTAGGAGAAGATGACATTCAGGATGCAGATACAAATCCCGTCTCCAAGCAAGATTTTATCTGGGGAAAATTCAAGCTAAAAGATTCTGACTTGATACTGATGGCCGGAACTACAAGGCCGGATGCATTTTATGGGCAAACCCATATATGGCTAGACCCCGAAGCGACCTATAAGATAGTCCAAGTCAATGATGAAAAATGGGTTGTGGGAGAAGCAGCTGTAAAGAAAATAGAGCAGCAGTATGCAAAGCCTGAAGTGGTCGGAGATATAAAAGCAACCGAGTTAATTGGTAAATGGGCAAAAGGGCCCTTAGTGAACTATGATGTATACATCGTTCCTGCGTGGTTTATAGATGCCAATGTAGGCTCGGGAATTGTGTATTCTGCCCTGGAAGACCCTGTGGATCTGTTCGAATTAAAGAGAATTCACGACGATATGAAGTTGCTGGATCAGTACAACTTGGATAAAAACATCGTCGCGCAGCTAAAACCAATATCCATAATCCGCATTCCAGGTATGGGAGAAAACTTAGGAGAGGAAATCGGGAAAGAGTTTGGAGTAAAATCTCCTCAGGATAAAGAGAAGATAGAGCTAGCTAAGAATGAATTAAACAAACGTGTATTTAGAAAAGGCTTGATGAAAGAGAATTGCGGTGAATGTGCTGGAATGAGTGTACAAAAAGCACAAAAACACTTGAAAAAGAAGTTAATCGAGCAAGGCGAGGCCATCATGTTCTATGAAACCTCTCGCCCTGCCATTTGTAGGTGCGGTACTCCAGTGACAGTCGCCGTGTTAAAAGACCAATGGTTCCTAGATTTCAATGCTCCAGGCTGGAAGGACTTGGGAAGGGCATGCCTTGAAAAGATGCAGTTGGTTCCGGAATCCTCAAGAAAGCTCTATTTAGACGCCTTTGAATGGTTGGACAAAAGGCCGGCCGCGAGAAAGCGAGGGATTGGTACGCCTCTACCATTCAGTAAGGACTGGATCATCGAATCATTGTCCGACTCGACCATATACATGTCGTTCTACACCATAAAAAACCTGATTAACAAATACGGGATTAAATCAGATCAAATGTCGTTGGAATTTTTCGACTATGTGTACCTAAACAAAGGCAGCTTGGAAGAGGTAAGCAGCAAAGTAGGTATAGCAAAGGAAGTGCTTGAAGAGTTAAGGGAGGCCTTTGCTTACTGGTACCCAAACGATCATAGACATACGTATCAAGCCCACTTATCAAATCATCTCTCGTTCTTCATTCTTGCCCATGCAGCCATCTTTCCCGAGGAGTACTGGCCAAAGAAGATCTCATTACATGGATTTGTAGTAAGTGAAGGTTCAAAGATGAGCAAATCAAAAGGAAACGTGATCACCTTACTAGACGTTAAAAACAGCTTTGGTCCCGATACATTCAGAGCTTACCTGTCCACAGCCACAAGCTTAGATGGAACATTCGACTGGAAAGAGAAAGACGCAACGAGTATGAATAGCACCCTTCTGAACCTGTACAACAATATCATAGAAATGATTGGCAAGAGAAAAAAAGGAGAAATAAGGACCAAAGCAGCTAAGGCGTTTATCTCAAGGTTTGAAAGCCTAGTTAAAGAGGCAACAGGGAATTTAGAAGAAATGAAATTAAGACAATATGGAAATATCGCAATTCATCACATTCTCACCAATATAAAAAGGATGCAAAAACGAGTGGAAGAAGGCGAGCAGTATAACATATATGACTTAATCGCTAGTAGGTGGGTGAGGCTATTAACGCCAGTAGCTCCCCACATGGCCGAAGAGCTATGGGAGATGCTTAAAGAAAAAGGATTTGTTAGCTTAGCCGAATGGCCACAGTATGATGAATCTAAAATAGATCTGGACGCAGAGGCAAGTGAAAAGTGCATCGAAGAGACCGTAAAGGACGTCAGAGCTGTATTTGAATTGGCAAAGATACAGCCAAAGAAAGTGAAGCTATTTGTTGCTGAAAGCTGGAAATATGCTTACATGAAGAAGTTAAAAGAGGAATTGACAAAGACTCGCAACCTGGGCGAATTATTAAAAGCATTGATGGCTTCGGATCTCAAGAAGTATGGACAGGAAATAACCAAATTAACACCTAAATTTGTGAACGATCCTTCAAAATTGCCGGAAATCGTGCTAAGCCAGGAGCTTGAGTTAAGCCGCTTAGAAGAAAGCAAAGAAAGCTTAAAAGAAGAGTTGGGTTGTGATATCGAGATAGAAAAGGCTGAAGACAGCCCTCATCCCAAGGCCAAGCAAGCCTCACCCGGAAAGCCGGCGATTCTGGTAGAATAACTATTTCCGTAAATATTCCGGTATCTTCTGATCTGAGTATTCAGAAAACATCGGCTTTCCATGCAGGATACGATGAAAGCATTCAGCTTCAAGCTTAGCATCTTCCAATGCGTTGTGAATTTGGCGGGGGTCTTCGAGGCCACAATAGGAAAGAATCTTACCAAGTCCAAGTGCACTGACGTCATTAAGGAGGGGGGGTTGGATGCCGCGTTGCCGCATGTGACCATAGGTCAATCCGTGGATGTCAACACTTCGAAAGTGAAAGGGCCATTCCAGCTTATTCTGTCTAAACTCCCATTCCATGAATTTCCAATCAAATGGGGTATTGTGAGCAGCAAAGGTCTTCTCCCGGGCTGTAGACAGCCAATCGAGAAAATCCAAGAGAATTCCCTTCACAGTTTTCTTCTTATGGTCTCGCATCTGCCCCTCACTGAAGCCCGTCACCTCGATCGCAATAGGATCGATCTGTTTGCCATGCTCCAGTCGACATTCTTCATAAAAGCAATTTTCTGGATTTTCAAACTCGAGCGCGCCAATGCTAACAATGCCGTTTACATCCGGATAAGGGCCAGAAGTTTCAAGGTCAATAACAATCATAAAGGGTAGAAGCCCTGTCTCTTTTTATGTATTGTGGGGAATATAGCAAATGTATAAGTCCACATTTGCTATATCCAAAAATGGCATAAAAATATGCGAAATTTTGCCATTTTTGCTATAGCTTTTTATAGGGATTTACGTGAGAAACAGGATGGGGATTCAAGAAGCCATCATAACGCGTTTTGAGAAGCACATCCAAGAGCTGAACCAGTTCACTCAGATTCCTTCTAACTGGGCGTGGTGGGATCGTAAAGGAAAAAAGTTCAAGAAACTTTCAGAGTTAGACGATGCCATCGTTCAAGATATTTTAGACTTATACCAAGAAAAGTGGATTCAGCCCTTGGAGGCCTCAAACGCCTACGAGCTGATGCAGCACCTGGGGTCTGAATTGAATAAAATAAAAGGAGTTATCCAGTCTTTATCAAGGTTTTCTTCAGATTTAAGCAGGATTCGGGACAGGCAATTAAATGATATAAATCAAGAAGAGGAAGCGGAGCGACTAAACATCATCATCGGAGCGGTAAACCATCACCTAAAAGATGTTTTAGTTGGTTTGGCTCGGACGCTTCATCGTAAGGACACAGAGAGCGTGTGTCAAAAAGAGCTGCAAGAATTTACTAAGAGGCTCCTAGAGGAACCTCGTTTAAGGAAATGGTTAGAAAAAGTCTACGTCTCTGGAAAGCTGTTGCATCGAATCGTAGACGATGATCTGATCTTAATCATTAAAGGCCGGCCAAGCATTCTAAAAGAAAAAGAGCGGATGATAACTGAATTAAGCTTACATCTAGGGAAGGCGATAAGCAAAAGGCTAGTAAAAGAAGTATTAAAGCAGTATGGTTTTAAGCCAGAGTTAGACATCCAGGTAAAACTAGTATACAACGACAAAGCATCACTCGCTAAGTATTTTGGTGAGTGGCAAATCCTGTATGAACATGAACCATCAGAATGGGAGCGTCTGGTGTGTTGGTTAGCACCTTAGTAAAACTTAATCTTGCCGTTATTTAGATCCACGATCGCAAACCTTCCTTTGTACGCCGGTCCGCAGTTCACCACGGTCGTCTTTCCGATCTTGATCATACCTTGATTTTCATGCATATGGCTACACACAACATACCTAGGCTGATACTTCTTAATGTACTTCAGCACATACTCATCTCCTAAGTGTTTCCCATCCAAGGGGCTGGACTTGTTACGGATCTTGTCCAGCTTCGTATGATAAGGCGGATCGTGGCACATAAAGATGGCTTCTTTCTTATGGGTAAAGCTCTTAAAAATCGTTTTGAGTTGCAGGTCCCAGAAGTGGTTCATAAGTCGGATCTGGGCAGGAACCTTTCCAGAGGGTCGGGTGAACTCTTTCAGGCTGGGTACTCGATATCCACTGATGCATCCAATTTCTTGTCCGTGAAAATTCCCCACTCCCATCTGGACAAAGTGTAAGTGTTTGGAGTGGCTGGCAAGGTGTTCGAGGGTGTATTTCTTGTACTTATTCTTGTTCTTAGCGCTCAGATCTTCCATCATATAATCATGGTTACCCGCAATAACAAGAACCGGTAGTTTGAATTTTTCCAATTTTTTTGCCATAATAGCTTGACTTTTTAAGCTGTGTTCTCCAGCTTGTTTTAGTTTTTTCTTGCCAACCAAAGTCTCAAGAGAGAGTCCTTCATGGAGCTTGTGCCAGTATTTAAATTCAAGGTTGCGCATGTAACCGCCATCTGCTAAATCACCAGGGCATAAGATCAGTTGGATACCTTCTTTCTTGGCGATCGCATAAGCCTTAGAAGGAAACGTTCCGTGTAGGCATCCAATGCAGAGAATCTTCATAAGAAGGAGAAATCATCTTTTAGGCTTTAAAGATTGTTGTTTTTTAGTGGAGGATATCTATTATCCTATTTTTCCTTCACTAATGTCAGCGATAGAAACTATTTTTATTCTTTATTTATGTCGCTGAGTTTTTCTGCAAGCTTTGAAGCAGAGCCTTAATCGGTTTTTTTAGTTTCTCCAGTTCAGGCTTATCGTTCCAGATCTTCTCAATATTAATACGATGTAGGTTATAGAAGAATTTGAGCTCATTTGGATCAGCTACTTTGAGCGCATCGAGTTGGGGTGCAAACATCTCCGCGTAGCGGTCTCTTCGTCGAACCAATTTGGTGGTGCCATCTGGGCTGATGAGGATGATCGGAGCTCTTTTCAAGCTATTGAAGTTGCTGGCGAAGACTTCGCTGTAAGCCCCGCAATCCATGATCATGAGAAGGTCGTCTTTCTCCAATTTAGGCATGGCCTCTCCTTTGCTGAAGACATCAATGCAGTCGCAGGTGCTGCCTGTGATGCGGTATCGTTCCGTGCGGGGCTGTCTCATTTTGTTGGCAGGCAAGAAGTGATACGTCAGCTTGCTGACAAAGATGTCAGCTACTAAGTTATAGACTGATCCGTTCAGAATGACCATCTTGTTCTTGCCCATGTTTTTTTCAGAAACAATTTTGGTGAGGGCCATCATTGCGTTACTTACGATGTGTTTTCCAGGTTCAAAGATGAGGTAAGGAGCAGCTAGTTGGTATTTCTGGAGAAGTTTTTGGATGCCTTCAACGATTTTCTTTCCGCCCTCTGGAAGGTCATACATTTTTCCGTATTGTGGATGACTATTATCATTAGGGGGGAAACCTCCGCCCAGATCCAAGTACTTAATCTTAGCCCCAAGGTCCGTGGCATACCGAACGACTTTAAGGAGTTTCTGCGCCGCCATCACATAGACTTGCGGATCACTGATGTAGCTGCCGTGGAAGTGGAACCCGGTTAATTCCAGGTGGGGATGCTTCATAGCGTAGTCTACTGCTTTTTTAGCATCTGGGTAGGGAATGCCATATTGTTGGTAACGAGTAGTATAATTACCTAAGTCGATAAGGGGGTTCAAGCGTAAGAATAAGTTGATTTTAAGGCCTAATTTCTCGCCGACAAAGGCGATTTTCTCGAGTTCTTCCATGCTATCTGCAGTAATGGCCTGCACGCCAATCATAGCGGCAAAGGTAATGTCTTGGTGACTTTTGTATAAGTTGGTAAAAGTAATTTGGTTGGGTTTATAGTCTGCAAGTAGACCAAGAATGATCTCACCAACGCTGCTTGCATCCAGTTCAAATCCTTCTTCTTTGGCAATTCGAATGATTTCAAGGTTGGAATTGACTTTACAAGCAAATTGGGGTCTTAATTTAGGGTAGGGGAAAGCTTGTTTGAATGCTCGGAGTCGCTCACGAATTTCACGTTCAATAAGAATAAAATGAGGTGTTCCGTACTTGCGAGCTAAGTGTTCAACCGATACGCCTTCCACGTGCAAAACGCCGTCTTTGTCCTGGGTTAAAAAGTCATTCCATCGCTTTTTTGAGTAGCGGGGTGAAAGCGATTCGAGAGAGGAGTGTGCGTGGGTCATCATTTCGTAATTTCCTCGGTCTTACGCATTCCTCATTAGAACAAGCGCTTGAAGCGATTGAATGGAGAGGAACATAATAATCGGATTAATATATTTCTATTTAAAAAGGTTATCCTTTTGGCAGGACGCGGAATATTTATATAGGCAGTTTGTAAAAGTTAAAGGGTGATTCGCTGCATCTCGTTAACGAATAGGAAGTTAGTGATAGGGCAACAAGCGCCTGATTCGTTCTCAGCTCGATGGATTCACATGGGTGGCTCCTCTTCTGCCGACTTGCATGCCTGGGAGCGGAAGTTCAAGATTCCATTCAAGGCCTTAAGTGGGTCGATGCACAATCCTAGCCTTCTACGTAGGTTAAAAGAAGTTAAGGACAAAGAAGTACTAGTGATTAAATTCCCTGTAACCCTCTCAAAAGATCAGTACCATTCTCAGAGATTATATGTTTTTATTGGAAAGAAGGAAATCCTAACCTACTCAGCAAATGAGCATGGATTGAAGTGGAAGGATTGGGAGGAGGCGGAGTGGAAAAAAATATTGCAAAATGGCCCTACATTCATCCTTTTCACCCTCATCGAAGGCATTCTGAGTGAATATTTCTCAATCATTGAGGACTTGGATGAAAGCTGCAATCGATTGGAGGAAGAGGTCCTTCTTCATCAAACCCATGAGTTGGTGCAGTCCATTTTCAGGTTAAAAAAATCCATTACGGTATTACACCGTTCTTTGAATCATAACAGGAATATTGTTCTATCATTGGAGGATGGCCTTATAAAAAACATCAACAAGAAATATACGCCGCATTTTAGGAACCAGTACAATGATTTCATGGAGTTGATTGATCTGATTGGGGCCTATCGGGACGGCCTTTCAGGAACCTTGGAGCTATACAGCAGCACCGTATCTAACAACTTAAACGTCATCATGAAGCGCATGACCGCCTTGGGCTCACTCGTCTTGGTCCCAACGCTTATCGCAGGCATTTACGGGATGAATTTCAAGTACCTGCCCGAGTTCAACTGGCCTTTAGGATATGTCTGGGCACTGGGTCTAATGTTCTTTTCCGGTGTCTTCCTGATGTGGTATTTCAAACGCAGAGGGTATTTCTAAGTGAAAGCAGAAGTCTGTTTTATTTAGTATGATTAAGCGCTTGCTGAACAAGTTCTTTCACATCAATCTTCTCTTCTTCTCTCTCCACCACTTCAAGCTTCGCCCGAGTCGTCGGGTTTTTCGGCCCGAGGGTGCAGCAAATCTCAGGTCCTTTGCTGAGTTCAAAAGTTTCATACCGTTCAGCAAGTCTGATGGTGTCATTTTTGTCGTTGCATAGGATCGGTCTAAGGATAGGCAGCTTCACAGCGCGGCTAATCACGCTCAGGTTGGTCAGCGTCTGACTGCCAACCTGTCCCAAGTTCTCGCCAGTAATCAACACTTCGCAGCCTTCTTGCTGAGCTAGTTTCTCTGCCGTGCGAAACATGATGCGTCGAGTCAATATATAGTAATAGCGAGGATTGCAGTGCTTGTGAATCTCAGCTTGTTGGGGTCCGTGAGGTACAATCAAAAACTTTATAGCCCCAATCTTCCGAGCCAGCTCAGCTGATTTCTGTTCGGTTTTCTCATCCACAAAGGGTTGATTGCTGAAGTGCACTGCAACCAACTCAACGCCTTGATCAATCATCAGTTTCCCAGCCACAGGGCTGTCAATGCCGCCGCTGAGGAGGAGAAGGGCTTTCATGAAAAAAAGAAATCCTATGTCTTTTTAAACAGTGTTATTTTTCTTGCTCTATGCGAATCTTCTTCGTCCGACACGGCCAAACCAATTCAAACAAGGAAAAAAAGGTCCAAGGCCAGACGATCGATGAGCCATTATCAGAAATAGGAGTGCAGCAAGTCAACGAGTTAATCCAATTCTTATAGTGAACTGCGCGACTTAGAGAACATGATTAGCGCAGTTCACATATAGATAGCTGCGTACAATAGAGTAGCATAAGCTACGCAGTTATCTATACCTCCTCATTTTGACGTGATCCTTTCATCACCCTTAAAGCGCGCAGCGCAATCAGCTGAAATCATCGCAAAATACCGAAAGGTACCAATCATATACAAAGACTCATTAAAAGAAAGGGATTTCGGAAGATTGGCCGGATGGAAGATAAACGACCTTCCGGGACTGGACAAAACGAAATCAGACATAGGCGAACAGTTAAAAACGGTGGATGTCAGAACCTATGGAGGAGAATCCGAGGAAGACATGAAAAAACGTGTAAAAGAATTGATAGAGGGTCTTAAATCAGAATACAACGGAAAGACAATCTTAATCGTAGGGCATGCAGGGGTCATGTATTACATGCATCAAGTGTTTCCTCAAAAAGAGCGCAGAGAGTTCGCCAACGCGAGTATTCATGAGTTTTTGATCGAATAATTTTTAATAAATTTCGTGGCTCCTTCTATATTAAGACTATATAAATACGTGGTGTCCTTTTTTGTACACCTATTTTTCTTATAGTTCAGGCGTATTGTGTTTTCTAGAGGTGGATGATGATGGATGCTCAAAAAAGGTTTTTGCGATTTAAGTTGGTAACAGTCGGTGCTGTTCTGGCAGGTGCAGCAGCTCTAGTGTACAGTAAAAATTGGGTTCGTCTAGAAGACGCGCAGGGGAATAAGGGTTTGGAGTACATGTCTTTTTCGTGGAATCAAACACCTGAGCAAGCAGCAGAGGGTTTGGTAAAAAGTATGGATGATTCAAAAGGAGTGGAGTGGCAAGGACCCTTCTTGGATCAAGTGGTGTCTAAGGTATTGGAACACAGTTCAGTGGAGAGGAGAGCTCGTTTGTTGCATGGAGTGGAAGGTTATCTGGTTCAAGATCAGGGATGGTTAGGGGAGTTAGCGAAGAGGGGCATTGAAAGCAATAGATTAAGCGAAAAAGACACACAGTATGTTGTTTCTCAGGGCTTTGGCAACTTAGGGGAGGAAGCTCAGCGAGAGCTTTTGCTGGAGTTGTATAGAAGTTCAGAAGTGAATACGCGGGTTGCAGTTGCAGAGCAATGTTTGTTGGATCATCCAGGTTCGGTGGCGAAGAAGTTATTGTCAAATGCGTATGAGGACGTGCGTCATTCATTGAAAGATGCAGGGGATTGGGCATTGAGGGGGGATGAAGAATGAGAGAATATTATCCGCGGCCAAGGAGGGGGTTGCTTTCGCACCCTATCCGGAGTCTAGCAACAGCAATCATCTTAATTTACGGAGGGTGGGCGTTTAGGGGGTGTGTGGAAAAACCAGAAACATTAGCATACCGGCTAAACAGGGAAATAGCAAGTAGGCCAACAAAGTACGAAAGTTTGACCGACAAAGAGGCAGATGAGTTGCATGGATTGAAGAGTCGTGCACATCGTCACCACCCAACGTTGGAGGGTTTTATTCACCCAAAAGACGTACGCCTGATATGGGCAGAAGACAAGGGGAAAGATTATGCGCTGGTTCAGTTGCGCAGTGGCCATGAATATGCAATAAGGCAAGATGGGTTGAAGGAACGTTTTGATTGGGTTTCTAAGGGGGGTGATTAAGTTGAGAGCAAGATACAAGTCAGATTCCATGAAGGAGATGATGAGTTCATATCAGTCTTCGGATGTGGATGAGCGTACAAAAAGAGTCATTTTGTCTGGAGACTCAAGTGAATTGGATATATACGAAGCCGCCATTAAGGATTTGCAGGAACAGGAGCGGCGTTTGAATGAGATTGGCCGCGAACACTTGTCTAAGCCTGTTCGTTTTGTGTATAGGTTAGCCGATAAGTTGCTAGGAGTTACTTCATTTGATTATCGGGTTAAGAGGCAGCAACGAGCAGTGGACCAGGCAAAAAAAGCATTGGAGTATCGGCTGAATAAGTATGAAGGAATGGTTGAGGACACGCGGGATAAGTTGCGAGAAAAAAAGAAGCTGAAGCGGGGGGCGATGAAATTACGAAGCCAGTACAGTGCTATGGAAGCAAGTTTAGTGGAGAAGGAGCAAGAGTTGTCAGAGCGAACAGCGTCCATTCGTCAGAATTTGGCTAAGAGCCCGGAAGACCATCGAGCGATGGACGAATTGGATCGGGCTGAAGAGGAATTGGAGGATTACGAAGCAGACATGAGTAAAGTGTTGGAGGAAAGGTCTGCAGCCACAGGGTGTTTGGTGGGTTACCATCACCAAGTTCAGGGTTTGGAACACAACAAGGCAAAGTTGGACCTGTACATGAAGGCTTTGCGTCAAAAGTACTTAGCAAACCGTTTACTAGAAACGAGGTTAGCAGGCGTTGCGCAGAATGGGTTGGATCCGGTAGGTACAATGGAAGTGTTGAGGGAAACGACTCAAGTAACGCAAGAAGCAGGGCATTTTGCAGAGGCAGCCTCAAGCATTCAATTGGAGGGGTTGCAAGCAGCATTGAATCTTCCAGAAGAAAGCTTCTCGTACAGTCCGCGTTCAGACCGGAGAATGAGGGAATTAAAGCAGAAGGGAAGGTTGTTTGATAACCAGCTGGAGGATTTGGCAGATAGGATCTTGGAAGAAGAGCGTCGTAGCCGGTGAGGAATATGGTACAGCTGAATCCTAAGAAGGTAGAAGCTCATGTCGGAGTATATCAACGTAAACTGACGGAGGATGGTAAAGGGTTAACCAGCGAGCAAAGAAATGTGCTGGAAGTCAGTGCGCGCTTTTTAGGAGTATACGATGCAGCTCACCAAGCATTAGAGGGGAGTGTAGAAGGCAATGACAAAGGAAGGTCTGCATTTTTGAACGCACAAAGCTTGTATGTAGCTGCAAAAGCGGGTTTAAACGAATTGGAGCGACTGGCTCCAGCTGAGCTCATGGGAGGGCAAGGAGTAGGCATGGGAAGAAAGTTCCCTATTTATTTTGACAGCTCAGCCCAAGTACTGGCTAAGGAACTGGCGCGTGAAGCGCAGGGGATGGTAAGCCAAGTTTCCTCAGAAAGGGTTTTTGATTATGGGAGAGGATTTTTGTTGTGGGTAGCAGAGCGTGCAGAATCAGAGGGTTCGAAAGAGGCGTATAAGCCGTTGTTAGAAAGGGTAAAGGATCTTAGTCTTTCATACGAAGGGCTTCGATATGATGGATTTTCTACATATAGAGTTCGCCCAAACCACGCAAAGGTTTCTTTGGCAGAGGTAGGGGGCAATCGAGAGGCAAAGGAGGAAGTGAATTACCTGATCAAGGCGTATAGAAGCGTAAAGAAGTGCGAACGTTGGGGGTACTCATTTCCTAGAGGTCTTTTGTTTTACGGCCCCTCAGGTACAGGAAAAACCTTACTAGCCAGAGTTTTAGCATCCGAGTTGGATTGCGAATTTGTAGAAGTGCATTTAACGGATTTTTTGAGTAAGTGGGCAGGAGAGACCGAAAGGCAATTGGAGCAAGTCTTATCAGGTAAAGACCGGGTTTTCTTCCTGGATGAAATAGACTCGATCGGTCGGAACCGAGAGTGGGTACATTCCGACATCGGGGTAAATGTAACCAATATTTTAGCGTTAAAGATGTGTGAAACCGAAGAAAATAACTTCACATTGTATGTAGGAGCCACTAATGAAATAAAGTGTATAGATAAAAAGTTGCGCTCGCCACATCGTTTTTCAAAGATCATTCCGTTTCATTATCCAGGTCCGATTGAACTAGAGGAAGTCGCTCAGATTCATTGGGAAAAGCGTTTCAGAAGGGTGGGAGAAGGAGGGAGCGAAGAAGATTTCAGAGTATTGGTTAAAGGGTTAGCGAGAAAATCAGAGGAGTTAGAGCAAGCAGGTAAACCTAGGCTGGTAGGAGCAGATGTAGCAGAAATTGTGAATCGTGCATTTGAAGCCTGCTTTCGAAGGGATTTAGACAGGGATCATTACGAACTACCGAAAGAGGCTGATTTCTTAGAGGTACTGGAATCGTACGACACCTTAAGGGAGAACGTGGGGGTGGGCGTTTGAGCTATCGAAGTCAGTTTGCAAGGAAGTTGTTTAAGGAGATATTCACAGAGAAAAAAACCCCAGAGAAAGATAAATGGGTGGAAAAGATAGAAAAGAAGAGATCTCGGGTTTTAGTTCAGATCCGAGGAAGAGGTATCTGTTCAGAAAAAGGTCGGGAAGCATTGGAGAAAGAGTTGAAACTACCCAGTTACTCATTCAAGTATGTCCCTTTTGTTGCTGTGGAGTGTGGGGGAAGAGAGGAGGAAAAAATCTGTTCTTATCTAAAGCAACGCCTGTCTTGGGCAGGCCATATTTCTCCGGCAAGGGTTTTGTACATTCCGGAGTTGATTCAAGGCGGCTTTCCAGTTTCAGTAAAGTTAAACAGCCGACCAGGGAGTGCATGGAATTTGAACAACATCGGTGCAGACATAGCTAACAAAACAACGCAGGGAAAGGGCGTGAAAGTAGGGATCATCGATACTGGCGTGGATTACACTCATGAAGAAGTAAAAAATCGCTTTGGGGGAAATAAGGGATATAATTTTGTAGAGGATAACGCAGATCCTTATGATGGGAATGGGCATGGAACGCATGTAGCCGGTACCGTCGCTGGAGAGGAAACAGGGGTTGCTCCAGCGTGTAGTTTATATGCAATAAAAGTATTAAGTGATGAAGGGTATGGGAGTGAAGCAGATGTGTTACGGGGGATTGAGTGGGCCATCGATAATAAGATGGAAGTTATCAACATGAGCCTGGGGAGTTCCCAATATTCCTATTTTGAGGATCAAGTAATTCAAGAGGCCGTAAAGCGAGGAATCACTGTAGTGGCGGCAGCTGGGAACGAATATTATGGTCCGAGCTATCCCGCAGCATTGAACAATGTGGTTGCCGTAGCAGCGGTGGATCGTAACAACGAGCACGCTGAGTTTAGCAATATTTATGAGACCAATGACATCTCTGCTCCGGGAGTGAGCATCTATTCTTCTGTCCCTGGGGGTTATCAGGAATTCTCAGGGACAAGCATGGCGACCCCTCATGTAACTGGGAGCCTCGCATTAGGTAAATCAGTTAAACAAGGCTCACCCAAAGAGTTAGAGGAGCGTTTGAAGTCTTCAGCAGACGAGTTAGGATCAAGTTTGGATCCAGAGAATCGAAAAAAGTATGGGGTGGGTTTGGTGAGGGCAGACAAATTAGTCAGTGGAAAAGCAAGCCAACAAGAATGGGTGCAGGAGTTGAGGTTAGGATGAGTTTAGACAGAAAGGTTCGTTTTGAATACGATGAGCTGACAAAGGAAGAAGCAATTAAGAGGGTAGAAGAAGCAGGATTCAGAGTGATTCCGATGAAGTACACAGAAGGGTTGTTTGGTCAATACCAAGGTTCAGGGGAGGCGTATCAAACAGCGGTTCAACGACTAGAAGAGAAAGGAGTTCAAGTGGTTTATCGTGAGAGTAAGACAAAGGAAAACATTTAAATAGTTAATAATAATTTACAGATCGTTAACAAAAATTTACAATAAATAATAAGTAGTAGTAAATTTTTGGAACTCCCAAAATTTGGTTTAACCAAAAAAATTTTGTTAGTAAATAATAGTTAACAAGGCGATCTGTATGAAAATCCAAGGGAAGATAAAATGTAAAAGGTATAAAGATGGACAGAGCGCTAAAAAGGTTTCTGGGAATACTATTCGCCAGAAGATACATAGGTGGAAAACACATCCCAGAAAAAAGACTATTGACGAGAGTAAGAAATCTCCTGACAAAGGAAGAATGGAAAGAATTTCAAAAAGGATATACTGAAATTATAAATGAAATATTTATTTTACGAATGAAAAAAAGAACTGGAAAAGGGTCAGAATGGCATATAAGTCTAAATCCAAGAAAAACAGAAGAGCTAAAAGAGAAAATGGAAGAGGAAGAAAAATGGAGATAGATGAAACCGTTAGTCTTGCAACACCAGGAGTCTTTTGCGAAGTCTTTGGAATTACGACCGACAACCGCATTTTAGAATACCTTTTAGAAGCTGCAGAATTGGGTATCTCCATAGGTGACATGGCTAGAGACTTGGAAATTTCCCGTCCAAAAGCCTACCAAGCAATCTATGAACTAGAGGAAAAAAGGTATGTGAAAAAGCACCGAGTCATCAGTAAAACACAATTGTATATCCTCAATAAGGAAAACCCGCACGTCAAAGTCCTTTTAAGGGCCTTCAACGACTGCCTCAACATGGTTATGGATGAATACATCAAAAAAGAAAAAACAAAGCCAATGGTTATGGTCAAGTAACGGCCGTTTCCAAAACCACCAACAAGGAATGGCGCACCATTAGATTTATATATAAATATAAGGAGTAATGAGAATGGTCTCTGTTTTATTGATGGTCTTGATCTGTTTATTATTAGCTTATCTGCTGGCAGAGGCATTTAAGCAGTTGGGTTTGCCTAGAGTGGTAGGCCAAATTTTGGCTGGATTAATATTAGGGATAGGTAGCTTTAAGTCTTACATCTTTGGTGCAGAAAACATGGAGGTGTTGTCATTTTTGGCGAATCTGGGGATTATATTGTTGTTCTATTATATCGGGTTGGAAACTAATTTTTTAGCGTTTACACAGAACATGAGGAAGTCTTTCTTGATTTCAGTGTTTAATACTTCGCTTCCATTTATAATGGGGTATTTTGCCATGCATATTTTTTTTGGTGCCTCTGCATTGGTGAGTGTCATTGTTGGGATTTCGTTGTCTGTAAGTGCACAAGCCGTCTCAGTTGACTTATTGGAAGAATTGAAAATGTTAAAATCAAAGATTGGAAACTTGATTGTAACGGCCGGTGCTGTAGACGACGTAGTAGAATTAGTGATGATCAGTGTATTGTTGTCCGTGCTCCACATAGCCGTGACCAATTTTACAGTGGACCGTTTATTGCTGGATATGGGATTTTTTCTTCTATTAATTGTGCTAGCGAAGTTGTGGGTGGTGCCTTGGACACTAAAATTATTCAATAGAGAGAATTCAAGCACAGCTCGGTTTACCGGAGCGATGATTATTGTCTTGTTGATTGCTTCACTAGCAGAGTACCTTTCCGTTGGAGCGATGATTGGGGCGATGGTGGCAGGGATTGTCATTCGTCAGACCATTTTTAGAGATGTTACGTTGCCTAAGTGGGAAGAGCACGACATCTCCCGATCCATCCATATCATCGCATTTGGATTTTTGATTCCGTTGTTTTCGGTTTGGATTGGAGTGAATGTGGATTTAAGTGCAATTATACCGAATGCAGGGTTAATTGTCTTGTTAGTGGTTCTCGCAACCGTGGGGACTGTTCTTGGAACCGCTATTGCGATTCGCCTGGATGGGGGAAAATGGAAAGAAGGTTGGTTATTGGGTTGGGGATTGAATCCAAAAGGAGATGTAGAGCTGGTGATCGCAGCTTTGGCATTAAGGGCAGGGATTTTATCAGGGGGTTTATTTACAGCGTTGGTGATGATGTCATTGGTCACAACGATCATTTCTCCGATTGTGTTTAAGCGATTGGTATTGAGTCAGCGGACTTAAGGAAAGGGCATACTGTGTATAAACCAGATATTATCTTCTATATAGAAACTAATTTCCCCTGCACAAAACCATTATAAACTTCTCGACGCCAACGAACCTTAATGGCGCTAAAGCTATTCAACACCTTAACTCGTAAAAAAGAGCCTTTCCAGCCCTTAGATCTTAAGGAAGTAAAGCTCTACACGTGCGGCCCTACGGTTTACTTCTACACGCACGTCGGTCACGCTCGTACATACCTATTCGAAGACATCCTACGTAGAGTCCTGGAATACAACCAATACAAAGTCAAGCATGTGATGAACATCACGGATGTCGGCCACCTAACTTCCGATGCCGATGAAGGCGAGGATAAGATGGACAAGGCCGCAAAAAAGGAAGGCAAGTCAGTCATGGAAATCGCACAGTTCTATACTCAAGTCTTTTTTGAGGATATGAAAAAAATAAACACCTTAATGCCACATACCATCTGCAAAGCCACGGAACACATAAAAGAAATAATTGAACTGATTCAACGCATTGAAAAAAACGGCTACGCGTATCTCGCAGGGGGTAATGTCTACTTTGACATTGCTAAATTCAAACAATATGGTGAACTAGCTAAGTTGAAGATGGAAGGCTTAGAAGCCGGCGCACGCATCGAAGTGGACACAGAAAAAAGAAACCCTCATGATTTCGTCCTGTGGTTCACCGAGTCGAAATTCAAACATCATCTCTTGAACTGGAAAAGTCCCTGGGGTGAGGAGGGATATCCGGGATGGCATATCGAATGTTCAGCCATGTCGATCAAATACTTAGGCGAGCAGTTTGATATTCATTGTGGCGGGATCGATCACATTCCCGTGCATCACACCAACGAAATCGCGCAGTCTGAAGCCGCAACAGGCAAGCACCCCTGGGTGAAGTACTGGATGCATGGTGAATTCTTGGTCTTGGACAAGGAAAAGATGAGCAAGAGTTTAGGCAACTTAGTTACTTTATCCTCTCTGCAAGAGCAGGGCTTTGATCCGCTGGAGTATCGTTATCTCTGCCTAAACACTCATTACCGAATCCCCATGGCCTTCACCATGGAAGCCTTGCAGGCCGCCAAGAATGCTTTCTCAGGTTTGAAAGACCGCATCTTGGAGATGAAAAAACACCCAACAAGCAAAGGCGACACGAAAAAATACGAAGCAGATTTCATAGAGGACATCAATGACGATCTCAACATGCCGAAGGCCTTGGCCACACTATGGGGCTTGGTGAAAGACGACTCTATAGGCAACAAGGAAAAGTTAGATGCTCTGGCAAAGTTCGATCAGGTACTCGGCTTAAAGCTTTTAGAAGTGGAAGACGTCCACGTCCCTACAAACATCCAAGCCTTAATTGACAAACGAGAGTCACTTCGCAAAGAGAAAAAATACGCTGAGTCCGACGCTGTCCGGAAGGAAATTGAAGCCAAAGGATACATTTTGGAAGATACCAAAGAAGGAGTGAAGGTAAAAAAGACCTAAACTTTTCTTATAGTAAATCCTACGTACCTAGCATTGTACTTAGGTGTATCTCTTCGATCTTTTAGAGGAAGACCTAAAGCTTCTCGGGCAGCTCTAGATATAGTTATAGGATCTGTAGTCTTGGAGGGTCCGCGAATAAGCTCTTCATGAACTTTCTTGACACGCATACGCTGTGTTCTACCTTCATATTCTATTTCAACAAGGTCATCTTCATGAATTCCAAGTTGCTTTCTAAGTTTAGCATTTAAGCCAATGGCATCAGGTAAGTAAGTAGAAGGATTATCATAAGCAGCAAAAACCGTAACAGTAGACGGGCAGGTAGTTCTGCCAGCAGCCTCTCGTACTTGGCGAACATAGTCTTCTTCGGCACCGATTTCTCCTAAGCCCCGAATAATATGATTTAAATATTCATCAGAAGGGGGGTAAGCTCTGCAACGTGCTACATCTCGACGACTTTCGGTAGCTACATACGTCTCAAGGCCTCCTGCAAGAGAGATTCTTTTATAATTTCCAACTTCTCCTAATACGCCTTCAACACGGTCTAACCTCGCTAACTGTTCAGGTGTTAATTCATAAACTCTACCGACAACTCGACCATCATGATCGGGCGTTATATTCGCAGCTGCACAATTGTTTCCAGTACTGAATATATCAAAGGTTAAGCGAAAGCCAGGCAATTCATGTCTTCCTAAATCTTTAACAGAACCTACTCGCTTCTCTAGCCGAGTTTTATCCAGATTAGAACCATATTGAAAGACTCTAGGCATTTTATACTCCTAAATCTTATATCCCATAACATTTCCATAGTTGCGTTTATCACTTGAGCTCACATCCAACAACGGCGCACGTTTATCTCTTCGACTGGCAGGGCCGTAGAAGCCATGCGTGTACGGGTAAGCAGCAAGGAATCGTTGGTTGTTGGTCATGTAGCGAGGTTGCAGGAGCGAGGGGTTGCTGTAAATCTCAGCAGCCAATGGGTTGTCTAAGTAGATGTATGAACTATATCTTCCATCGCGTCCGCTTGCTGGAGTATTCGGCATAGGGAATGGGTTGTAAGCAGGGCCTCGTTGAGTGGTCCGTTTCTGATAAACTCCTGAGCCATAGAAGGCATTCGGGTTTTGGTACACCGCTACGCGACCGTTTCGGTAGAGTAAACCACTGCCAGGTGTACCTTGGGTGCTTTGCTGAACGTAACCGTCAAAGGCTAAAGTCATGCCTATCATAAGAAGGCCTAAGACGATCACCATAACCAATTTAAGCTTCATTTTAACTACTCTATAATAACAAAACTAGTATTTAAAGCTTTCGTTTAATGAGAGTAAGAAAGAAAAAAACAAAGAAAAAAGGCTTAGTTAAAGCCTGAATAAACATTAAAGCGGCCTTTGCTGGCTCCAAAGATAAAGGTTCCAGGAGCGTTAGGGCTGCCTTTGAGGTTTACACCTCTTTCACCATAGTAGCCGCCTTCTCGGATGGCTCCAATAGGGTAGTGAGGGTAGTAGGCGCTGGCCAATTGTACGCGTTGGCTGTATTTCATGCCAGGGTAAGGCTCTTGAAGTACGCCTTGTCGGAGTCCAGCTAAGTACAATTCGCTGTTGCCGAAGAAGCCGCCAATGCGGACAGTAGGATCCGTATAAGCAGTCAATGGAATGATAGGAGTAGCAATGCCAGGCACGCGTTGACTTCCATACACTAGGGGATGACTAGGCGGAAAGCCGTAGTTCAGTTGGAAAGCGCTTACCGCTTCCATTCCAATAAGTAGGGTGATGCTCAAAACCAGGATTCCGACGATGTTTTTCATGATTGCCTCCAATATGTATGTTACTACTCAAAGAAGGCGAAAGTATTTATAAAGCTTTTCCTTCCTTTAGCTTTGCACATAAATACTAAGCTGCACATGAATAAAGGAGTTTTGCACATTAATTAGAATCCTCTTTTACAGTTAGATTTGAGTCCATATTTCTCGGCTAGTTTATTTATTGTATCACAATCTTGCCAACTCGCAGTATCATCATCTTTAGCCCAAAGTGTACGCCAAGTGGCAAGATCAGATAATTCATTTGACAAATCTGTATATGTCTCCCCTTCCGATATGACTATGACTTCTGGCTTGTTGGTGAGCTTTACACCTCCCGCATACTCTGCATCTGCATCAGTTATAAAAGCTGGAGAGGTTGTTTCAATAAAGCAGTATTCTGTGTCTGCGTAGCCATATTCTTTTGGACATTTAATGCCTACAGCCATATGGTTTTCCTGAGGAAATCTGAGTAGCGCCACACCATAGCCTAGATGTTTCAACATTAGTGCAAGAAGAAGCGATTTTTCTTCACATATACCTTTGTTATCGTAAAGTACTTGATAGGGTAGTCTTCCAACAATGATTCCTTGCTCAACAGACTCAGAGTCGTAAGGGATGCTTTGTACTAGCGAAATTATAGCGCGAGCTGTTTGGTCTCTAGTCCAGCCTTCTTTTAAAATTTGATCTCTGTAGGAAAGTATTATGTGGGCGACAGTATTCAATTGTATGGGGTCAGCAAGTTGTCTCATTATGATTTTGGTGTTGACTTCTTCTTGAGTTGGGTGTTCACTTGGTGTGAGATGGTAACTCATGTCAAGTTTTTTTTTATAGTCGTAAATTCCTTTATAGACTGTATATTCCCATGAGAAAGTAGAACTATTCACTTTATACAAGAAGGTAACTCTCTTTGGATCAGTTTTGTATGAGTCATAGCTTTTTACATTAGCGTATGCATCATTTGGATCTACAGGTTTAGGAGGTGGTTCTGGGGTGGTTACAACTGGTGGTGGATTTTGTGGTTGAGGTTCTGGTTCCTGTACGGGGGGGGAGGAGTTTCTACTAGCGTATACTTTGGTGGCTGTGGAGTAGGCTCTTCTAAATGAGCAGGAGACGCTACCGTACTTTGCTGTGCTCTTGTTTCTGTATGGGGTAAAATAGAGAGCAGAGAATCCATCGGTACGGTCTTAAAAACGTAGACTAAACCCCCAATGATAGCCCCTACAACGACCACAGCTATAAGGCTTACGACGATGATCTCAGTATAATATCCTAAACCTTGACGATTCAAAAAAAGCACCCCATAACATTCTAAGTGGCTGAACCCTCTTTTTAAAGATTCTCAAGTAATTAACCCTGCACAATACTTTTCTATTAATATTGTGAATTAATACTTATCTAAAATCTTCTTAAGATTTATTAAGAATTCTCCAGTATCTACGAAGTAGTTCGGATAAGCTTTTTTTAAATCATTGCTTGTATCAGCTCCAACAAGAACCACGTCAAATTCTTTTTTTCCTTCATTTCTTTTTTCAGCTTTTGCGTAGTCTGCTATCGCTTTTTTTTCCTGATCTTTTGTATATTCGCTGATAGTTAGCTTTTCTCCTAAAATATCTAGCTCTAATAAGAAAAACTGTAGTTCAGATTTCTTTTTTACTTCTTGCTCAAATACCCTAATTGCTCTTGTCCATCCAGTCATTATTTTTATAACGTTTAACTCTCTTTCTTTAGTTTTTATTTGAGAGAACAATTCTTTTTCGTCAGTGGGAGTATTTGGAACGCATGGACAATTTTCTAGTATAGCAAATGCTGAGCTCATTAATCTAAAAAAATCCATCCAATCTTTTTCGCCTTCGTTAGACTTAATAGCTTGTCTTGTAAAAAAATCTACTGTCTCTATAGCTGTAGCCCATAAATGTTGTAGCTTTGATCTTATCTGCACTTCTACAAGTAGTCCATTATATTCTTTCTTACCTTCTTTATCACTATTGTACCTATAAATCAGATGAATACTCCTGTATCCGTCTTCTTTTGGGTTCGCGATGTAGTCTTTTTCTTTTACTTTTGTATGCTTTAGATCTCCTTTAATATAAGAATCTTTGTAAAGTTGTTTTGCTAATGAGACGTTTGACATGACCACTCTACAACCGGCGATATCTTGCATTTGCGAGAGTTTCATAGTGGGTCTGTTTCCATGATATCCTCTCTGTAATTTTTTAATAATTGAAGGGACACGTTTAAGGCGCTGAACAGATAATGATTCTTTATCTAGTTTCTCTGATACTCTTTTTAGCCTCATTTTGAATATATGCATAGGGTAACTATGAACGGCTCGCCAATTGTTCAATATTTTTATTGCTTCTTCTTTCTCTTCTGAACTCTTAACTCCAGTTAGAATAGTCCCTGCAAAATCAATTTTTCTCTTAGAGTGTCCTTCTGGTTTTGTCCATGCCATGAAGTAAGAATAGGAGCATGTATATTTAAACTTATCTTTTGCGCGGTCATATTTAAGCTTAAAACATGAGATATTTAGTAATAAATGATAATTTGCGCGGTACGTCTTTCAAATTTGTACTTTGCGCGGTCATATTTAAGCTTAAAATTGGAAATATTATATATCTAATCTGATTTGCGCGGTATCTAAACGAAAAGTTTAAATAACCGCTTTGTATACAGTAGTTTACTGCTGTCAACTTGCGTTGACAGAAAAGAGGGTGGCTATGGAACAAGAAGAAATGATTGAGGGGGAGGAATCAAAGCAAATAAGAGTGAAAGAGGGAACAAAACAGTGTTTAGACCAACTTAAGCTTGTTAATCAAGAGCCTTACGACAACGTTATACAGCGGATCATAAAAAATTATGTGGAACATGATCAAGAGGATAAACTTCCGCTCAATGATGAAACTCGTGAGATAATTAAGGAAAGGCTTAATGCTGTTCAGAGGGGCGAAGTGATTTCGACAAAGGAATTAATGGATCGGGTGCGTAAGAGAAAACATGAACTACGAGGAAGCATTGAATAACATAAAAGATGCGATCGAGCTTTATTTAGAGGAATGTCCTGAAAAGGCTCCTAAAGCAGCTGAAAGGTTAATGTCTCCTCTCGCTACTCGTTTATTCTTATGAAACTTCCTATTCTCTCAAGTAAGGATATTGTTAAAATTCTAAAATAAAGTCATTCAAAGTTCTAATGCACATCCTGTACCGCAATCGGTATCTCGGCAAACTCCCCGTACCGATACTTGATTTTCACATTCATTATGCTTTGATAAACCCTATTTTTAATCGGTTCGGCGCGCTTCAAGTAGCACGTCACAGTCGTGGGAGCATTGTCAAACAACCGGATCTCGCCAAAGGTGCTTCCATCCGGCCCTTGTTGAGTTAAGCCTTGACAGCTGAGTTTAAAGTGAGGGTCTTCATACTTAACATTAAGCGTAGCAAAGAACGCGTCGCGGTTTTGTTGACTAAAGTCGCAAGCTTTTTGCGGGTCTTCCGTGCCTCTTCGGAAATTCATTCCTCTTCCAACATGCCCAACCACAAGGTTGACTTGGATGCGATCAAATCCAGCAGGGCTTTGATCGGCCGATACGATATGTAAAGGTCCTGCACTGTTGCCTACAAGAAGGTTCAAATCACGTAAATTGCAAAGGCTGGAATCTTGGGCATTTTCTATGATGTCATCTTTCAAGCAGATTTTCACAGTGGCATAATTGGTATAGTCGTAGCAAACGTCGAGTCGCAGGGTGATGACGTTCGTTTCCAGCACATTACCTAAAAAAGTCAAGGGTTCAAACGTGGCGATTTCAATCTCTCCAGGTAGGATGGTGCCGTCAAAGTTTCTTCTCGCACCGTTGAGTTTGTGGCTCAGGGTTTGGTAGAGGTTTTCAGGTTTAGTTCCGAATTGTGCAGGTACAATCCCAAGGAGTCGAACCAGTACAAAAGGGTTTTCGGTGTCAGGTCCCACTTCAGCCTCACCGACATTGGAAAGGGTAGTAGAAACAGAAAAGGGGCTGCTGCCCTCATCTTGAATCACGGGGGGCGGGGCTCCTTCGAGTATCTTAAAAGAAAGTCCTTGGTTGCCTCCGATGAACGTCTGCTGGATAACTCCCGAGTCTTGTTTTTTGCAAGACCAAGTAAGGAGAACAAGGAACAAAAGGATCCAGAGCGTCTTTGATTTCATAATAAGAAGAGTTAATTAGTAACATCTTGAATGAGGATCGGGGTTTCAATGAACTGTCCATAACGGTATCTAAGTTCAATTTCCATGATTTCTTGGTAGATGCGTCGCTTGCTAGGCCCTGTGCGTTGAACAACGCATTGGATGGTAGCTGGGGCTCCTTGGAAGAGTTTGATTCTTCCTTGGTTGGTTCCACCAAATCGAGTGCAGCTTACCGCTAAATCAGGCGCAGCCAAGGGTCGTATGATGACATCGATGAAATATTTGTTGAAGTTTCGTACGCTAAAGTCGCAGATTTCATTGGTGTCTCGGCCGAAAAATTCTCCTTTGCCAACGTGTTCAAGGACAAAGCTGATTTGAATCTTGTTGTCAGACAATGGGTTTTCTACTAATGAAGTGATCTGTACCGGTCCACCACTGTTTTGGGGGAATTTCTCTCCGACCAAGCTGCAGATGCTGTCATCTTGGATGTTTTCTAAGACTTCATCTTTGATGCAGATCTTAGCAGTTGCTAAGTTAGTATAATCATAGCAAACATCAGCGCGAATCGTGAATTCATGATTGCCTCGAAGGTCAGGTAAGTAGTTCAAAGGCTCAAATACAGCCGTGGTAACTTCTCCAGGTAGGATGGTGCCGTCAAAGTTTCGTTTGGCGCTTCGTAAGGGAACGGCAAGGTCTTGGACAACCGCTGCATCCGTGGTGCCAAATTCAGTAGGGTTAATGCCTTCCAAACGTACGCGAACAAAGGGATTGGGTGTCCCAGGTCCTACATCGCCTTCACCTACATTCTCAATGGTGACGCCCACGCCAAAAGGATAAGTACCTTTATCATAAACAACGGGGGGAGGCAGTCCCTCAAGTAAAAAGACGTTTAAGCCTACGTTTCCGCCGATAAAGGCTTGGGTGATGTCAAGTTTATCGCTTTCTTTTTTAGTTGTGCAAGAAGAAAGGAGTAGAAAACCGATGAGGATAATAAGGGATATCTTTGTTTTCAAAACCGCTCACCTATCGTCTATTCTGGACAGTAGTCCTTAATAAAGCTTTCTATATTCAAGCAGTGGAGAATGAAAAGTTCAAGACGACAGTCGGATTCGTTTCAATTAAATATAGAGGGGGAAAGGTTAGAAACGTTTATATAGTTCGCTCCATTAGATAGGAACATGCCAAAAACAAACGAACTTCCGCTCGCTGCTATGGAGCGTATTCTGAAGAAAGGCGGTGCTGATCGCGTGGGAGAGGATGGCAAGGCAGAGTTGAGAGATGCTTTGGAAGAGTACGGCATCGAATTAGCAAAGAAGGCTTCTGAGTTAGCGGCTCACGCCGGTAGAAAAACAGTGAAGGCAGAAGACATCAAACTAGCCAATCGTTAGAAGTTCTGAATTATTTTTTTCTAGGTTTGCGGGGTTTGTTATGTGGTTTGGTTTCTTTAACGGGTGTGTGCTCAATTCCTAAGGGTTTACTAGGAGCAGCGGGATGGGATTTGGGTTTGAACATGACATAGATTAAGTAGAGCCAGATGAGGATGGCAAGGACGAGTACAATGTACAAGAAAGTGGGGCTGAGTTTCCATGTTTTTTTCTTAGGTGCAGAAGGTTCAAATACAGTATTGGGTGGGGGACTGTTCGAGCGTTCAATTTGAATATCTGCAAGGGGTTGTTCTTGAGGGGGTTGGGGGGTGTAGGGTTCTTCAACAACACCTTGAGTGGGAGGAGAGTAGCTAGCTTGGCTGGGGGCTTTTATGCCTTGAAAGACAGGAACTCCGCGAGGGTTGTAATAGGAGTTCATCGGGTCGTATCCACTATACATAGGACCATAGCCTTGCGCAGGGTTGTATGCACCTTGAGTAGGGTATTGTCCTTGATATTGGTTGTAGCCGGCTCCATAGGGGGAATTAGGGTAGCCACCATATTGATTGTTACCGTAATAAATAGGGGCTTGTGCATAGCCGGATTGCTGATAGCCAGATTGCGGGTAACCAGACTGTTGATAATACCCATATTGGGATGGACTATAGTAATCTTGTGATCGATAGCCGAAGTATTGTCCGCTCATGATAGGACTATTCGGATCATAATAAGCAGGGTATTGAGTGGCTTGCCCACCTACGTTTTTAGGAGTCAATCCTAAGTCTAGGCTAATGCTGTGGAGTACGGCAAAGCTGAATAAGAACACTCCCAATCCTCCCACGCTGAGCCAGAACTTGACCGGGTCTTTGGAGTACGACCAAGGGTAGTTCAGCCGGTCCCAATGGATTTTAGTCATTAGGCTTTCCTGAATCGTTTGGGTATTTAAACATTCTGAATTCCACTGTGCTGTATAAAAGTGAAATATTATCACTCATCTGTGGAATTCTGATGTGATCAAGAATCGCTATCGTTTAATATTGGCGATTCTTGACAGGTTATTGAGGAAAAAGTTATAAACGTCGAATCGTCTTCTGTCTGGAGAGGTGAGGTTCCTATTCGTATTCTGCATAAGGTGAAAGGCCATAAATTGGAGGGGCATGGAAAGGCAGGCTTTTTGCTGACCAACGCTTCAGGGGGATATTTGGCGTTGCCGAACCAACCAGAGTGTCGTTCGAATTACGAAGGGTTGGTGTTATTCAAGCTAGGAACAGAAACCTTGTTCAAGTCAGTTGAAAACATCTATCTAGATTCACCCGTAGAGATCGTAGAGAATCATTTCCATAGTGTTCTGCGAAAAAGCAGTAAAGCTCAAGAGCGTTTTGTCTTAAAAGGAAATTCGATCTTATATGAAGTAATGAATTATGAAGGCTTTGTAAATGTGGACTTGGATTGTAGGGAGTTGTACGATTACAGCGATCAAGGTCGCATCTACCAAGTTTACAAGCAAGAGAATACCTTGATCATGGAGTATAAAAAATACTCCGATCAGTCGCTAAAAGAACTGAAAGGCTCCTATTATATAGTCATTGAAGGGGTTGAAAGTTTTGTTCCGGTAAAAAACTGGGCTCAGCGCAACTATGCATACGATCGTCGAAGAAAGGCCAAGTCTGATTTCTTCATTTATCAGACGCTGCGACTCCGCAGTCAGGGAAAATTGCGTTTAGTGTTTACAGTGCATCAGGACATCGAATCAGCTCTAAGTCAAAGCAAAAAGTTTTTTACTGGGTTTGATCAAGAAGTGAGACAAGCAGAGCTCGAAACCGAGCAGCGGTATTCTTCAGCCAGGTTGCTTCCAGCCGTACATGCTTTGCACAGCTTGGTTAAAGACAGTAAGGGCATCTTAGCAGGTTTGCCTTGGTTCCACCAGTTTTGGAGTAGAGACACGTTGATTTCCCTGCATGCATTTGCTTTGCAAGGGAAGGCTGAATTCGTTAAGAAAATCATTTTCTCATATATGGACAACATTCTAGAAGATGGACGTTTACCCAATGTCTCTCCAGTATATTCAGGCTCACCATTGGGTTCCGCAGACGGGGTTGGCTGGCTATGGAAGCGGGTTCACGATTGGATTCGACTGTTGCAATTGAGAAAGCAGCTCTCCAATGTCTTAAGCAAGTCGGATTTAATGCGGTTGAAAGAAAAAATAGAGCTTTGTTTGCAGCGCTTGCATAAGGAGCACCAAAAAGATAATTTGATCGTCAACAATCCAAAAGAGACGTGGATGGACACTATAGGGAGGGAAGGTGCGCGGATTGAAATCCAGGCATTGCAGTTGAGTATGTATCGGACAGCGCAGTTGTTGGATGAACTTACTTCAAGTTATAGCGAAAAACATGGCTGGCAGGAAAAACAACTGGCTCAAGCCATAAAGAACAAGTTCTTTGATGGGCATCTGGCGGACGGATTCGTAGATGGAAAGGCTGATTTCACAGTCAGGCCGAACATTTTCTTGGCCTATTATATTTACCCTGAATTGCTTTCTCAGGAAGAGTGGGAACGAGCTTTGGACAAGGCGTTAGAAAGAATCTGGTTGCCCTGGGGTGGCTTGGCAACCTTGGATCGCTCTCATCCCGCATTCAAGGTTGAGCATACCGGTCAGGACGATCAAAGTTATCACCAAGGTGATAGTTGGTATTGGATCAATAACCTCGCCGCCTTAAGTCTATTACGGCTAAACAAAATGAAGTATAAAGAAAAAATCTATAAGATCATCGAAGCCAGCATGAATGAGATGTTAATGGATGGCTGGCTAGGGCATTGCGCGGAGATCAGTAGCGCCTCTTCCCGCACTTCATTTGGCTGCTTAGCGCAGGCTTGGAGTGCCGCGACGCTCATAGAATTACTGGAAGAAGTAAGCAAGCATTGAGGTCATCGATTCAAAACTTTATAGATCAAGTGAAGGTAAGAATTTTTTAGTTTTCTGGAAGTTTGTAATTTCAGTGCTCTCACACATTTTAAATCTTTTAGGGTGTGCAAAGACTCTCCATCAATAAGCGTGGGTGTAGTTTTCCCGCCGATCAGAATCGGTGCCACAACAATGGAAACACGATCGATAAGTCCTTGGCGCAATAGCAAAGCATTGAGCGTACCTCCAGATTGAATCGTTATGCGCCTGATGCCAAATTCTTGTCTAAACCGCATGAACAGTTTCTTGAAATCAATTTTATTGGGATAATAAAGAATATTCAACTCAGGGCACTTCTTAATCTGAAAAGCAGGATGTCTTGGGTTTGTCGTTATAAGGTAAATCATCTTTCCACGCTTAAGGAAGTAGTTCACACCAGATGATTTCAAGTGGGGCTTATTATCAATCAGGATAAACCGAACAGGGATTTTTTGTACAGATCCTTTTCTTTGATTCATACCAATTTTGGCCTGGACTTTTCCAGTATTCAGCGAGTGGATGTCAGTGTGTTTTTCTAAGTCGTAATATTGGTAAAGTCCTTCACGAACCCCTTTTATGTTAGGAAAGTCTTGGTCCATATCCAAAGCATCGCAATCACCTGTGGAGATCTTACCATCTAGGGACATGAGCATGAAAAGAATTGTTTTAGGACGATTTTGAGGCATCTTTCCAATAACGCTTAATCCTATTAAAGCTTTACGGAACAATAACCACCACGGCAGTAGGTCAGAGTAGATTATTACTGTCTAAAAGGAGCTTACCCTTCTTCAAGAAACTGTTTTATATCGTTTGTCTTTCTAGGGTTTAAAGAAAGGTGCTGATCCGAGCTTTTTCCTGTTCTTTTTAGCGTAACGATAACCCGCCCATGATTCACTAATTCTTTTATTGTTTTTTCAATGGTTTTCTTTCCTGGATGAGTATTTCTGTAATGCTCGGGCATTCCTTTGATAATAAAATCCACAGGGGTATGTTTTCCGCCCCAAACATTGGCTCGGACCAGCTTCTGGAGAATGAGCTTTTTTAGTGAATAGGTATCATCCATAGAGTTAGAATTCAGAATACATTCATAATAGTTTCCTTCCCTAAGTATACATCAATATATAATTTAGAAAGGTTTAAAAAGCGGTTCATCTTACCTGATTCTATGACGGAAGAATCCATCTTTCTAGACCATGTCGGAGACAGTCCCAGAATGAGGATCTTGCAGCACTTGGTCGAAGGTCGAGACTTTGACTACACCCTCACCGACTTGCTCAACGCCCGCGTCAGTTGGGGGACTTTAAACAAGTTGATGCCTAAGCTGACAGAATTAGGCATCATAGTGAAAACGCGAAAAATTGGCCGGGCTACACTCTACAAGATGAATCCAAACAACGAGACAGCCAAACAACTAATCATCCTTTACGACAACTTGATTTTGCAACAACTTCACACGGAGAAGCAGAAAATTGCAGTCACCCCATAAGACATTTAAATAACCCTGAAATCCTCAGGAACATGAAGGGCACCTGGGGTCTTGTTTTTTTTTTTTTTTTGTTGGGTTGTTCGCAATCCTATAAACTGTGTGAAGCTCCAAGCTGTGAAACGCATGTCTTATCCAACGGCCTCACCGTGGTTTTAAAGGAGGATCATAAGGCTCCAGTCGCGACAGCCGAGCTTTGGGTGCGTACGGGAACAATAAATGAAGACAATGCGACGAATGGCTTGAGCCATTATTTAGAACATGTCTTGTTCAAGCCGTGGAAGGACGGCCGCCGTTTTGATGACGTCGTGGAAAGCTCAGGCGGCCGGTTGAACGGAGGTACCTA
>DATDWO010000042.1:0-4764 GCA_035289665.1 Candidatus Nanoarchaeia archaeon | reverse complement strand
CAAGAGTATTCAGAAGATGAGTCTTTTCTAAAAGAGGTTCAAGCCTTATCACAAAAGCACCACTTGCTCAAGATGATGCACATCGGTGAGACAAGGCTGGAACGGTATCAGGTGTTGAAGGCGACAGGTAAACTTCCAATTGAATACTTGGACAGCATCGGTTTTTTGGATGAGCGCATGTTATTGGTGCATAGCATCTGGATCACCAAGGGAGAGATCCAGTTGATAGCAAAGCAAAAGGCAAAAGTAATTCATTGTCCGATTTCGAATATGAAGATGGCGTCTGGTGGGGTAATGCCTTTGTTGGAGATGTGGGAAGCAGGAGTTACGGTAGGCCTAGGCACAGATTCAGTTGTGAGCAATAACAACTTGGACTTGTTCGAGGAGATGAAAGTCTGTGCCTTGCTCCATAAGCAGCATCGTTGGATGTCGGCAGCAGTTACTGCACAAAAAGTGTTGGATATGGCCACGGTGGAGAATGCAGTGTGTTTAGGGGTAGAGAAGGAGGTGGGGAGTGTGGAAGTAGGTAAAGAAGCTGATCTCATTTTGCTGAGTCTGGGTTTACATCTTCAGCCTTGCACAAGAGAGAATGTGGTGTCGAATTTGGTGTACGCTGCCCAAGGAAGCGATGTGAATGATGTCCTTATTCGGGGAGAGGTTGTTCTGAAAGACCGGCAGTTTGTGGGTTGATTTTATATCCTTGGCTTTCTATGACGACCACGTTTCCAAGGCCAGAGAATTGGTTCAGGGTTCCAAGGACATGGACCACGTCGATCGTTCCATCATAGTCTTTAAGGATGGTTTGTTTTCCAATTTCTCCTTTGAGGTCTCTCGCGGAAAGGACATGTTTTTTGGGTTTTCCGTGAGGAACGAGGGTGCTGCCCGCGAGGTTTTTAACATAGGCCTCGAAGGTTTCTTTGAAGAGGATTTCAGCCATACACAGGTAAGAGATATCTTTTTATAAAAAGCTTTTGATCTCTGAAAGGTTCTTTATTTTTTCTTTTCGTTTTAAAGGGGGAACTCCTTTGCGTTCAATATATATGGATTTAATATGGTTTTTCTCCGCCGCTTCCAAGTCTTCTTGTAGGTTGGAAACCATTAGGGCTTCAATCGCTTTTACCGCGCGTTTTTTGAGCGCGCCTTGGATGGCTTCTTCTATCTTTTTTTCGTAATCTGGAGTGTCTCGCGGAATGCAGATCACATCATCTAGTTTAGGTAGTTTTTCCAGGCTCGCAGAAGCCAATTCTTTATAGTCATGGGCAAGCAGAATTAAGATAATTTTTTTCTTTCGTGCTTGTTCGAGTTCGTCTACATCTGGGTAGGGTTTGGTGAGTTGTTTTCGAAAATCAGGAGTGTCTTGGCGGTTGTAGGATTTCCAAAACAGCGGAATGTCCGTAACCTTAAGTTTTTTTAAGACCTCTTCAGGGTCGGAACTCCACCAAAATTCATCGATGATAGTGTGGTCAGTGAAACCAAAGGTGAAATTTCGCAGGGCTTGGTTGACGATTGCGTACCGGTATTCTGGTCGGGTTTCTACAAGGGATCGATCGGCAAGGAAGAGAAGTTTGATCATGATTTACTCTTTTTGTCTTCTACCTTTTCGATTTTGATGGCTTCCACAGGGCATACATCCGCAGCTTCCTGGTTCACAGCAAAGTCTTTCTCATCAATAATTAGTTCATACTTCTTCGTTTTCTCATTGTATGTGGCCCCTTTCAAGTCGACTTTTTTGTCTTTTGGGATCCAGAATTTAGCCGCTGCCGCACTGCACGCAAGTACTCCAATGCAGGTTTCTTTATCGAAGATGATCTTGTACTGGGCCATAGATAGGCAGAAAGCAAGGCGCTTTTTAAGAGTTTCGGAGGGGTGTTAAAATTTATAAAGAAAGCTTAAATTACCAGGGTATGATAAAGGATACCTGGCAAAAAGCGAGCCTCTTGAGTTTTCTCTTATTCATAGTATTATTCTTGAATTATCTTCTCTATCCGGTATGGCTTGTTTTTGAGGGTGTCAAGATGCGTATCCTGTACTTTCTCATACTCGCTGCGGTTATCATTGTATCTGTTTTTTTGTTTAGGAAGCTAAGTTTTAAGAGCATGGGAGGTTTAGGAAAGTCTGTCGGCAGTTTTAAAGTGTGGGCCATTCTCTTCGGCGTATTATTCTTATCACAGGCCATTCTCTTGACTAAACCCTTAACCTATCCTGGGGATGAGGATTATCATATCGGAAGAGCGGCGTACCTGTATAAACCTATAGAGAATGGGATGAAGGGTATCTTCGGATCATTATACCCTGCTTGGGGTGCTCTATTGTTTCTCGCTGTTGTGGCTGGATTGCTCGCTCTTAAGCATAGTTATAAGTTGGATGTCCAAAAAATAGGAGAGCTTGTTCATGCTCATTTTTGGAAGATTATAATAAGTAGCTTCGTGCTGGCTTCTTTTTTCTTTGGAACTGTAAACTATCTTTTAGACAGGATCCTTGCTCTTCAGCATCCAGGTTCGTCTTATGTTCCTAATTTCTGGATTTTGATTCGTTATACTCCCATGCCTGCCTACTTATTCACAGGGAGTCTTCTTTTCTTTGGTTACAAATTATTCTTTATTCGCTTAAGTCTTCTGGTCTTAGTATCACTCACAGCGTTCTTCTTGTTCAAGACCATACAGTTCATTTCAGGAAGGAGAGACGCGGCATGGTTTGGAGGGTTGGCGTATCTTTTCTTACCGAACGTGTTTTATTATTCAGGAATCGCATTCATAGATCCGGCATTGGATCTTTTCATGATGGCGTCAGCATATTTCTTCCTGCGTTACTTGAAGGAGAGAAAGCAAATGTATGTGCCTTACATCCTGCTATTCATGGTTACAGGGTTTTTCTTTAAGGATTTCATCGTCGTCTTGTATGGTTTATTCCTTGTTTTTCTAGGGCTGAGTCATCTATTTAAATACAAGAAAGGTAAAATGGGGAAAAAGTGGATTTTGAATTTTTTCGTGGAGCACAAGTTCTTTTTGCTGAATTTTATCATCTTTCTCCTCGCTGTTCTCCCTTGGATTTTCACAGCAAAGTCAGAGGGAGTATATTATTATGACCTGCATGTATCAAATATTTTCTCTTCATTTACCGTTAAGATGTTTTGGCACATGATACCTGAATTTACCGTCCTGTTTTTCTTCTTGTTTGTCGCAGGTCTCTTGTACTTCTTGTTCAAGGGCAAGCAAGTGCACCGCTTTATTATTTTTTGGTTCATTGGTTTTTTCTGTTTTCATGCCATGCACATCATCTGGAATAAGGACATCCATCGGTATTCATTGCATTACACGCTTCCAGCATTAATTTTGGGGGTTCTTTTCTTGTATGAGTGGGTTTCGCATAAAAAATACACTTGCTTGAAGGCCCTTCCTTGGGTGTTAGTCATTTTTTTAGTAGGTAGCACGCTTTTTGCCGCACATCGGAATGCGGATGATCGGTATGTTCCTTTTGATGGCGCGTATCAGATGTTGGCAGAACGGATGGAAAACCCAGACAAGGCAATCTTGGTGGGCATGCGCTCAGTTACGTACATGGCAAAGTATGGTTTAAATTGGGATAACGTCCTCTTTTTCGATTTTTCCAATGAGAGCAAACCAGTGGAAAGTCAAAGTGTAGATCGACTCTATAATATCAGCCTAAGTGAAAACATCACATACATTTTGACTTCCGATGATCATCCAGCATATGGTTTGCGCCTATTCGAAAAGGAATCCTTTATCTGGGGGAATGAGCCCTTATATCTAAATGAGGCCTTCATTCATGATTTAGTTCATGTAAAGGATCCTCGTTTCTGTTTGCTGGGCATCACTTCTCATGGAGTAAACCAAGTGTACTTGTTTAGGATCGTAAGGTCGGGGGAACATTTAAAAGGGTGTTTGCAAGACCAGGTTTCATGAGCGCAAATCAAGATTATCAAATCACCTATTATGCCAAGGCGCATAGTTATCTGGATTACAAAGATACTAACTTTGTGAATCACGTGGTACAGAGTACAATTCACAAGGCAGGGTTAAGAAAGAAGGATAAGATTTTAGAAATTGGAGCAGGGAGTGGGCGCTTTACGATTCCTTTGTTAAAGAGCGGGTTTAGAATTACTGCTTTGGAGCTCTCGAGTCACATGGTGAATCGTTTGAAGAAGGTGGCTCGGCTCTATCAGGGAAGGCTTTCTGTGGTAAATCAAGACCTTTTCTCTGTGAATGATAAATGGAACAGGCAGTTTGATGTAATTCTTGGTTTTCATGTTCTTCATCACATAGATGATTTAGAAGGTTGCTTTGCGAGTCTCTATCGCATGCTAAAGCCTGGCGGGCAGGTGATTTTTACCGAGCCGAACATTCTAAACGTTCTTTATTATGTTCAATTAGCAATAGAAAAAGACCTGACTTGGCGGGGAGAGAAGGGGTATGTGAACTTAAGAAAAAAGTATCTGGGAGATTTGTTGAAGAAAGCAGGGTTTAAAAAAATATGTTTTAGTCGCTATGGCGTATTGCCACACGCACTTATGAATCATTCTTTTGGGCCTCGTTTGGGAAGATTGTTAGAAAAAGTTCCTTTCCCTCCGATGAAGCTGTACCTTTGCATTCAAGCTGAGAAGTGATATAGTCAGTGACGTTAATATGCTCAAAAACCATTGGTTTTTGGCACGCCAAGAGCTATGCTCTTGAGCGATTAGACAAAATAGTTAACGTCACTGCATCCACAAAAACCATGGGTTTTTGGGAGCCAGCAAGCTTTGCT
>DATDWO010000041.1:0-41303 GCA_035289665.1 Candidatus Nanoarchaeia archaeon | reverse complement strand
TTTCATCCTCAGTTAGGACCACTGTTCTGCGTAAGATCTCTTCAAGTTGGGACATAAAAAGGGATAAGGTCGAGCGTATAAATAGTTTCGGGATGGTAGGTGAGCAACGGTCGTTACCTTTATATATTCTTTCAGCTTAATAGAGGCATGGCAGCAGCAGAAACCGTCACGATCAAGAAAATCTATGGCGAGCTTAAAGACTTGAAGAAAGAAGTGGGCTTTATCAAGAAGCACATGTTCGATCCAGATGTGGTGATGACAAAGGATGAAAATCGCCGTTTTAATCAGTCCATGAAGGAGTTAAAAACCGGCAAAACCACTTCGCTTTCTGCCTTAAAAAAAGAGCTTGGTTTGTAAAATGTTAGGGGTGGGGTTCTCTTCTTCGGCTAAGAAGTTTCTGAAAAAGGTTGAAAAGCAAGTCGCGGTTAGACTGGTTGATCGTGTTGAAAAATTAGCTTTAGAGCCTTTCCCGACTGATGTGAAGCGCGTACAGAATCAGAAGGAAAAAGTCTTCAGGGTGAGGGTCGGAGATTATCGGATTCAGTACTCAGTTCTTTACGAGCAAAACCTTCTTTTTGTTTCGGATATAGATAAGAGGCCAAGAGCGTATTAGGCCGTTATGAATGATGACACTATTCAGGTTTATATCATTGGTGTCATTATTCATTCCGAGAATTTTGCCAAGACTCTGTACGAATCGGCAAAATTCTCGTTATCATAAATTGCGTTAATTAGCTGAACTTTATCGCGCAATTTATGGGATAGGTAACTGCGTAAATTTGTCCGTTGACCGGCGCAGTTACCTATACCTTTATAAACCCTTTACTGTTTTCAGGGAGCATGGCAAATCGTATAGGCAGTTCAAGGCATCGTTCTCGTCAGAAGATGACCAAGGACCGTAGGCATCGTGGTAAAATTTCGCTTCGTAACTATCTTCAATCGTTCAAGCCTGGGGATAAGGTCGCCTTAATCGCAGAGCCTGCGTATCAAAAAGGTATGCATCAGTTGCGCCTCCAAGGTCATATTGTGGAAGTAACCAAAAGAAGGGGTAAGTGTTATGAAGTTTCTGTAGATGATAAGGGTAAGCAAAAGTCATTGCTCGTGCACCCGGTGCACTTAAAGAAGGTGTCCTAATGCCAATGGAAGTAATTGAAAAACATGCCGTGCCCATGGCACAGGTGAAGGCTGAGTTGGCCATGATCAAGGAGCGAGATACTGAGCTTAGCTTCCGAGCCGCAAAAGTGGAAGAGTACTTGAATGAATTTGTGAAGTTAAAAGACACCGAGGCTAAAGAGTTGTTTGATAAAGTCATGGCATTGAGCGTTCCTCGGTTGAAGGACATCCATGCGGCAAAGATCGTGGATATCTTGCCAAAGTCTGCAGAAGAGGTCAAGTTGCTTTTGCAAGGTTACACCATCACGGTCAGCAAGGAGCACATGGAAGCCATTGCGGCTGCTGTTTCCGAGTTTGCTCCGAAGAAGTAACAAAAATATCAAGATTTTTGGAACTTCCAAAAATTTCGCGCTAAACATTTAAAGGGCGAAATTTTTGTTAGTAAAATGTCTGAGTTGTTCTTTCGTTTTTTGTCAGGGGAAAAAGGCATTTACGAGGTCGTAGAAAAAGACTGTCCAAAAGAAGATCCTCGCCGGGAAAACAAGCCAGATGGTTCTTGGCTTCCGAAAGTGGGAGAAAACTTTCCCGGCGCCATTTCATTCTGGTCTCGGTTTGGCTTGAAAAAATACGTCGAGTCAGGTCTTTTGGATTGGCATGTGTCAGTCGTCAAGGAGCCTGTTTCTGTATTAATCACAGATCGCCCGGAAAACGTGTTGTATGAGGACGAGTTTCAGATCATTTGCGATCCGAAGGTTGAAATAAAGGAACGCGTCACTTGGGTGGATTTTAAGAGAAGATTTTTATAATCCACTTTATTTGCCAGGATATGGTTCTGTTGAAGTATGGGTTTTGGTTGTTCTTGATCTTGGCCGTTCTTCTGGAAGTCATTGCCGACGTCTTGTTCAAGAAATGGTCGTTGGAAAATAAGAATTTATTATTAGTCTTGGGTTTGTTCCTATATTTCATCGGCACCGTATTTTGGGCGTTCTCATTAAAATATGAATACTTGTCTAAGGCGATTTCAGTATTCACCGTATTAAATCTGGTGATCATCACGTTGGTGGGGGTGGTCTTGTTTAAGGAGCATCTTTCCCTGGTGAATAAGATCGGAGTCCTTTTAGGCATTCTAAGTGTGGGGTTAATTGAATGGGCATAATCTTTATATACGACGAGAGATTGAGGTAATTTATGGTTCTCATCGCAGGCATCGACGAAGCCGGTCGGGGTCCGGTCATTGGTCCCTTAGTCATCGCCATCACAGTCATCGATCAGGAGCAAGAGGGTAAGCTTCGTGAGCTGGGTGTTCGGGACAGCAAGCTTCTTTCTCCCAAGCAGCGTGAGTCGATGTTCGGTCCTGTTTCAAAGCTGTGCAAGCATGAAATCCTGATCATTGAGCCGAAGGAAATTGATGCCGCCGTTGAGTCCGAGTCTTCCAATCTCAATTGGCTCGAAGCCGACAAAGCCATCTTGCTCCTGAACAAATTGCGCCCCGACATCGCTTTCATCGACTGCCCGAGTAACAATCCTCAAGCATATACAGAGTACATCCGAGAGCGCCTGGACTACAAGCCTCAGCTCGTGGTCGAGCACAAGGCAGATGTTACCTATCCCATCGTAAGCGCAGCTAGCATCCTAGCTAAGGTCACCCGTGACGCGCAGATCGATCGTCTCAAGCAACGTTACGTCGTGGATTTTGGCAGTGGCTACCCGGCCGATGAGCTAACGCAGCAGTTCTTAAAGGAGCATTACAGCGAATATCCTTTCTTCCGTAGGTCCTGGGCAGCGTGGAAGAACGCAGCCAATCAAAGAGATCAGAAAAAGCTGGGCGAGTTTTAGAAGGGAGTGTCTTTTTCTCCAACATTTTCTCCGAGGTATTGAGGCTCAACTGGAGTGGAGGGTTCTCGAAGGAGATTTTCTAGGTTTCCTCGGAAGGCTCGGGCATGGTCGACAAAGCAGAAGGGAGCTATAATACCTCGAACTCTTTCTGCATCATAAACTCGTAGGGTGTGACCAGCATAATAGACTCGTTCTTGACTGCCAGCAATTTCAGTAACATAGTCTAAGTATTCAGGTTTGACAAGAAGAATTTGGTGGTCAGAAGGGATGCCTCCTATGACAAATTACATTCGCATACCTGGTGTGCAGAGGCCGTATCCTCGCATTTTGTCTTTTTTATGAGTAAGAATATCTCTAGAAATGGTGAGGAGGTCGTGTCGGGTGGGTTGTTTGGGTATGGGTTGTAGGAGTTCGATTGTTTTTCGCAGACGGTCTGGGGAGGGTTCTTGGGGTTGGGCTTGGATGGAGGTTCGATAGGGTCGTAGTTGGTAAGTTAGGTCTTTTCCAGCCTGCGCAGGCGTTGAACTGGGTCGCTTCCTAGGGTGTCTAAAAGATAAGGGTCATTGACGACGAGGATGCGAGCGTTATGCCAGATAGCATCTTGGCCGTGAAAAAATAAGGTGGGAGGGATGGAGGTTCCTTCTCGTAAGAGTTGGCGGAGCTTTAGTTTAGACATATTTAGTTAGAGGAGTAAAGAGTTGTTTTTAAACCTGGGGAGTAAAATCATTTAGGGGGTTGTTTTTGTCTGGTTTCTCGACTGCTCTCTAAGGAAAAGCTTATAAACACTTTCGAGTAAGAAATGGGCAATGACCTATATTGCTCGGCTTGAGTTGAAGGGGTTTAAGTCGTTTGATAAGAAGACTATCATTCCCTTCGGGCGGGACTTAAACTGCGTTTTGGGTCCGAATGGGAGTGGGAAGTGTGTTACAGGTGACACAGAGGTTTTTCTAGCGGACGGTAGGGTAGTTCCCATTCGTTTCTTAGTCGATGAGGCCCTTTCAAAGCATTCGGAAATGATGGACGATGGTTATCGGGCTTTTGGGGATGGCTCAAGAGTTTGGTCTCTGAATCCGAACACACTTCAGTTGGAAGAAAAGGAAGTGCAGGTGTTTGTGAAGCGTAAGGCTCCAGAGAAATTATTGAGAATTAGAACGAGATCGGGAAGGGAAATAAGGGCAACGCCGTATCATCCTCTTTTCATTTTGAAGGATGGCCAAGTGGTAGAGGCAAAGGCTGAAGAGTTAACGGAAGGGGTTCGGATAGCCGTGCCTAGAAGGATAAAGTTTGAGCCTGCTTCAAGATTATTCATGGAACTTCTTGACTTGATCACAGCAAAGGATGGGTGGTACGTCTCATGGGAGTTTTCTATAGACCAGATCATTAGAGAGAAAAAAGGAAGTCGTACATGGAAGCAAGTGGCGAAATCGGCAAAAATATTTTTTTCATCCTTAAAGGGTTGGTTGGATAAGCAGGCGATGAATTTTGCTTATTTGATTCAGCTATTGCGCTCTCTTATGATAGGGGATGAAGAGATAATGCGGTTGATTCGAGAAGTGAAGGCTAAAACATCAGCGGTAAGCATGAAAATCCCTTGGAAGAATTCGCAAGGGTTCGCTCGTTTCTTAGGGTATCTTTTGGCAGAGGGCCGTTTAGCCGAGGACGTATCTCAAGTCTGGTTTACGAATGGCACAGAGGAGCTGGTTAAGGATTATGCGAATTTGGCTATCGAGTTGTTCGGTCTTACTCCGTCGATTAAAGAATACAAGCCGAATGTATGGGATGTGTTGCTGTATTCGAGGCCCTTGCAGGTATTGTTGGAAAAGTTGGGTATGCCTATCCGAGGGGGTACAGCGAATAAGGACATTACAGATCTTTTTTTGCAGCATGCGGGTGAGAAAGAATTAGCAGGTATTTTAGACGGTTTGTACAGTGGAGATGGTTATGTGTCTGATAGGGAGGTTGAAATCACAACGAAGAGTAAAAAATTAGCCAATAAAATCACTCTTTTATTGTCTAGGTTAGATATTTTGTCCAGAAGCCGTGAAGTGTGGAAGATCGCAACCAATACGGGGTTTTCAGGAAAATACGTGTCCATTCATGTTTATGGGTCGCAGAGGCAAGCGTTTGCTCGAGAGATTCGTTTAACCCACAGGGCCAAACAGGAAGCGCTTAAACATGAGAAAAAAAGCAACCCAAATGTAGATCTGGTTGAGGCAAATGAGTTGGTTAAGGCAGCCGTGCAGGAAGCGGGAATTTCGGTTAAACAGCTAAGGAAAGCATTTCCTAGGTTAGATGCGTATTGTTACAATCAGTGCTTGCCTTCAAGAGAGGGGCTGCAGTTGTTGTTGGGGAATGTTTTTGGTGGCGGCAATGCAGTAGAAGTTTTGCAGAGGTTGGCTTATTCAAACATATTTTGGGATGAAATCGAAGAGATAGAGGCTTTTTTTCCTGAGGAGCCTTGGGTTTACGACCTATGTGTAGCAGAGAATCATAACTTTGTGGCGAACGGCATTTACGTGCATAATAGCAACATTCTCGACGCGCTCTGTTTCGTCTTAGGTAAGTCGAGCGCAAAGGGCTTAAGAGTGGAAAAGTCAGCCAATTTGATTTACAATGGAGGCAAGTCTCGTGAGCCGGCCAGTTCGGCTGAGGTCGCTATTATCTTGGACAATCATGATAAGGTGTTCAATGACAGTTCTGCAGAAATTGAAATCAAGCGTACCATCACAAAGGCAGGAAATAGCACGTATCGAATCAATGGCAAGGTCCATACCCGTCAGCAAGTATTGGATCTTTTAAGTCGGTCAAGAGTAAATCCGGATGGGTACAACATCATCTTGCAGGGAGACATTGTTCATCTCGTTGAAATGTCTTCGCTCGAGCGTAGGGGGATTGTGGAGGAAATTGCAGGCATCAGTATTTACGAAGGAAAGAAGGAAAAGGCGTTGAGAGAACTTCAAAGGGTTGAAGAAAAGCTGAACGAGGCTGAAATCATTCTTACGGAGCGTAAAACCTATCTCAAAGAACTCAAGAAAGAGCGAGACGAAGCCATGAAATTTAGGGGGCTGGATGAAAAGATCAAGCGTAATCGGGCCACGTTGTTGGATAATAAGCTTCAGAAGAAGATCAAAGAGCGGGATCAACTAGACATACAGTTGGCTCAATTCGACGAAAACATTGGAAAAGTGCAGCAGGAAATCAACGCGTTGCGCGAAAAGATCGCTGAAAAGAAGAAGGAAATTGACGAGATCAACCAGGAAGTCGAGCGTCGCGGTGAGAAAGAGCAGCTCATTATACATAAGGAAGTGGAAAAATTCAAGGTGGACCTAACTGTAAACGAGCAGCGCGCTGAAACCTTAAAAGGGGAACTAAAAAAATTAGAGGAGCGTCGTCAGGAGTTGGTAAAGAGCCATAAAGAGTTAAAAGAAAAGATCGATCAGATTCGAAAGAACAAGAAATTGTTTGAAGATAAAATCGAGAGTCACGAGCAAACCATCAAAAGCTTAGACAAGCGAATTGAGGAGTTCAAGGAAAAGAACAAGTTGGAAGATGCGCAGGACGTGGATAAAAAGATTGAATCCTTAGACCTAGAGGCGGAAAAGGCGCAGGAGGAAATCTCGAAGTTGCGGGAAGATCAGCAAGCCTTGCTTCGAGAAAAGGACAAGTGTGAGCTCTTGCTGCAATCCATTGACGATAAAATAAATAAGATTCTGGCCATTTCAAAAGAGAACAAGCAGGGTTTGGAAGACTTGAAAAAAAAGAAGCAGCTCTTGAAGGATGCTTCGGATCGCTTGTCGGCTTTGTTGAATACCGAGTCCGAGATCAGCTCTGAACTCGGAACAGCTCGGGAAAAGCTCTTCTCGCGAAAAGAAGAGTTGGCTAAGCTAAGAGCTCGTTCTGCGGTTTTCAGGGAAGGAGCAAGGGGTGCCGTGCAAAAAATATTGGAATTAAAAGCAAAGTGGAAGGGCATTCATGGTTTGGTTTCAGAATTGGGAAAAGTAAAATCAGAATATGCTTTGGCTTTGGAGATCGCTGCAGGCAACCGGCTTAAGAGTGTCGTCGTGGACACCGATGAAGTCGCAGAAAAATGCATCAAACATTTAAGAGACAATAAATTGGGTGTCGCTACTTTCTTGCCTTTAAACAAGTTGAATCCTCCACTGATCCGGACAGAAGACCATCAGAAAGGCGAGGGGATTCATGGCTTGGCTTTGGACTTGGTGGGGTTTGATAAAAAGTATCAAAAAGTGTTCCAATACGTCTTTGGAAATACCTTGGTCGTTGAAGACATCACCACTGCAAGAAGAGTGGGCATCGGAAAGGTGCGCATGGTCACCAGATCAGGTGATTTAGTGGATGTTTCTGGCAGCATGCAGGGTGGTTTCAGGCATCAAGAGCGGGCAGGGGGTTTCCAAGAGAAGGAGTTGGTGGAGCAGCTTTCCAGGATGGAGTCTGAGGTATTGGACTTAGAAGGGGTCAATGAACGCCTGGAGAAGGATAAGCGTCAGGCAGAAAAAGAGATTGAGGCTTTAAGAGAGCAAAAGGCCAATTGGGAAGCCGATGTCTTGAAGTTGGAAAAAACCTTGCACTTGGATTCTGCAGATATAGGGGTAAGCAAGGAAGAAAAAGGCAAGATTGAAGTTTCTCTTAAGGACATTGAGAAAAGGTTGGACAAGGCGGTGGAGACCGTAAGCGAAAAGAATCGCGTGTTAGCCGAATTGAAAATGGAGAAGCAAAAACTTCGTGACAAAATGGCTGAGCTGCGCAATCCTCGTCTATTGGCTGAGTTAAACACATTCGAGCAGAAGAAGAACGAGTTAAGGATGGAGATTCAGGAGTTCCAGGGGGAGATGAAGGGGATGGATTCTGAAATTCAGAACATTTTGCAGCCAGAGTTGGAAAAGTCAGACCGAATCATGAAGCAGCAAGATAAGGAAAAATCTGATTTCGAAAAAGAACAGAAGGATCTTACAGAAAAAGTAAAGCAGCAGCGTAAAGACTTATTGGTAAAAGAAGAGTCGGAAAAGAAGTTTTACGAGCAGTTCAAGGCTTTGTTCACGAAGCGAACCAAGATTTCAGATGAAGCCTCTAAGTTGGAGCAGGATACAGGTAAGAAGGAGTTTGGCATGCGGGAAGTGGAAAAGAAAAAGATTGGCGTATCATTGGAAGCAGCACGGGTAAAGGCCGAGCTGGCCGGATTAGAGGAGGAATTCAGGCAGTTTGAGGGCATTGCCTTGTTCAAGGGTAAGCCTGAGGATGAGATCTTGTTTGAGATCAAGCAGTTCGAGAAAATGGTGGGGGATCTTGGTGCAGTCAACATGCGCGCCCTTGAAATCTACGAAGGCGTAGAAAAAGAGTATGGGGAGCTGTTGGGGAAGAAGGAAAAATTAGGAAAGGAAAGAGAGGACGTTATGGTGATGATCAATAAAATTGACAGCAAGAAGAAGGACTTATTCATGAAAACCTTTGACGTAGTAAACAGCAATTTCCAGAAGATCTTCGGCCTTTTGTCAACCAAAGGAGAGGCGTTCATCGAGTTGGAGGATAAGCACGATCCATTCAATGGAGGTTTGACGATGAAGGTTCGCTTGTCAGGAAGCAAATTCATGGACATCCGTGGCCTTTCGGGCGGTGAAAAAACAATGACAGCTCTCGCCTTCTTGTTCGCAGTGCAAGAGCACGATCCGGCACCGTTCTACATCATGGACGAAGTCGATGCAGCCTTGGACAAGCGCAACAGCGAGAAATTAGGCAAACTATTGAAAGCGTACTCGACAAAAGCACAGTATGTGGTCATCAGTCACAACGACGCCGTCATCTCTGAATCCGACACCTTGTACGGTGTTTCCATGGATCCCAGTGCCATTTCTAAAGTGACGAGTTTGAAGGTTTAGAACTTATCCCTAACCTCTTTAAATCTTTTTTCAGCTGTTCTATATTTTTGAACAATATTGTTTTCATCCCTAGTTTTTCAGCCGAAAGAACATACTTTTCCCAGTCATCTATAAATATGCACTCGCTCACTTTTACACCCAGTTTCTTAGCAACCTCTTCATATATAGCTGGGTCTGGTTTGGCTTTTTTGCTGCCATAAGAGGTTACTATGGCGTCGAATATCTTGTCTAGTTCGTATTTGCGTATAATTTCTTCCAGCCAGTCTTCTATCTGATTTGATAGCAATCCAGTTTTATAATGCTTTTTTAAATTCTTTACCAGCTCAATTACTTCTGTCCTAATCTTGCCTGAATCGATTATTTTTGTTCTCAAATATTGGGAGTCTAGTTCTAAGTATTTTGCCAAATTTTCCCATAGGATTTGTGATGGTATTTGATTGATTTCAACTTTTTCCAATATTTCATACAGTATTTTCATTAGAGGCTCAGGGTCTTTTCCTGCTTTCTTTGCAATTTCTTTTAGAATGGGTTCAAGTTCTGCTAATGTGGATAAAACTCCTCCAAAGTCAAAGATGATGGCTTTGATCATAAGATCTCAAGCACTTTCCGTATCTTTTCCGCCGTGCTTTCCCAATTAAATTGTTGTTCGATGGTTTTCCGTGCATTCTCTCCTAATGTTTTCCGTAACTCAGGGCTTTGAATAAGATTTTCGATTTTGTTCGCAAGGATAACCGAATCGCGTTTGGGTGTAATCAATCCATTTTGTCGGTTGTGAAGATATTCTCGGATAAAGCCGACGGGTGTTGCAATCACAGGCAGTCCGCAGCTCATGGCTTCTAAAGTGGATAGGCTCGTGGTTTCAGACAAGCTAGTCAGGCAGTAGATATCCATGCACTGTAGGTATGGAACGACTTGTTCTTGTTTGCCGGGTAAGATCACGCCAGTTTGGTGTTCCAATCTCCAGGTAAGAAGTTTTAGGCCCTCGCCGACAATGAGGAGTTTAAGGGTAGGATATTTTCGGCGTAAATGAACATAGGCTCGTAGGAGGGTGGGGAGGTCTTTTTCTCTCGCTATTCTTCCGTGATAGCCGATAACAATGTCTTTTTCTTCAATGCCAAGCTGTTGTCGGAGTTCTTTGTTTTGGCCCGGTTTGAAGGTGTGTACGTCTACGCCGAGTGGAATGATTTCTTTGCGGGGGTGGATGCCTTGCCACGCCAGTCGCTCGCCGATGGTGTCGCTGGGCACAATCAAGAGGTCGCACTTGTTGTAGTATTTTTTAGTGATCCAACGCATGAATTTTCGGGTTAGAAACTTGAGGACAGGTGCGCTGATGACAGCGGGAATGCGTTCCCATTCAAGGGTGTGGATATAGCTTGCAACAGGTTTTTTGAGTTTTCGTGCGTAGTGTATTGCAAGCAATCCAATAGGCCCCAGGTCTTGACTGAAGATGAGGTCACACTGGGAAACGACTTGTTTGACCAGGCTGGGTTTGAATTGTGCAAATCGAAAACCACCCGTGACTTCTTTGATTTGTAAGTTGCTGAGGGGAACTTTGTGGATCACAACCCCTTTTTCGTCGTGGGGTCCAAAATCTGGGCAGAGGATGTGGATTTCAAAATGTTTTCGAAGTCTAGGAATGATTTCAGCTAGAGTTCTCGTTACGCCATCTTGCCAGGGGTGGTACGTGTCCGTTGCGATCAGTAGTTTTTTCATCGTACTTTGTAGAAGATCTCGGCATAGTGGGTGTTGTTCAGGAAGCCGTTGTAGATCGCTCTTAAATAACTAAGGGCGATGGGATAGGCGGCAGCGAAATACTGGCTTTTGAAGCATTTCAGGGCCGTCATTTTTTTGGGAAAGGTTTTGCTCACATCAATCAGCATCCAGGGGTTTTCTCTTTTTTTAAAATTGAATGGAGTCCAAACATCAAACGTATAAAGGTCGCACTTGAGCTTCATTTTGTCATATAGTTCCGCAACAATTTTGTGGGTGTTGACATGGTCTGGATGTCCATCATCGATGGAGTGAGTGAAGATCTTGGTGGGCCGATAGTTTCGGATGAAGCGTTTGAGTTGGGTTTCATGCCGGGGATAGTGCTGTGGGAATTGGCCTTCTTTGAAATCCAGAAAGTAGATGCCATTCCCGCCGATGATTTCATCCGCTGCACAACTTTCTTTTTGTCGTATGTCGGTGATGACATCGGCTTTTAGGTGGGGGTGGCTTTTTTCGCCTTTGGAGAAAATGATGGTTTTGACTTTGTTGCCGTGGTGGGCGTATTTGGCCATGCTGGCTCCCGCTCCTAAGATTTGGTCGTCGCTGTGTGCGACTACGACTAGGATTTGTTCTTTCTTCATGGATGCTTGTGAGGCTGGATGACTTTAATACTTTGCGGAAGAAAAAGGATGCACCGGCCGGGACATTCTGAATTACAACGCTTTAGGCGTTGAACTCATTCGAACCCGGATCACAAGCTTGGAAGGCTCGCATCCTAACCATTAGACTACCGGTGCACGTGTTTTCGTTCTAGGTTTTGATTTATATGGTTGTCGCCTTCAAATAATTAACTATATAGAAAATAATATAAGCTTATAGTAACTACTAAGGTGATTACGTTTTGGCCTTATTTTGGGCTGTTTTTTCGTGTTTTTTCGTCGATAAAAGAGGGTTTGGGTGATGGATTGAAAGGGGTCTTTTTTGAGACGTCTTTTTCCCGAAAACCGCTCCCTTTCAAGCTCAAAACAGGCAAGGAGCGGTTTTCGCCCCCTCCTTCCCAAAAAATTTATCGACGATAAACAAAAACCTGCAAAGGCTTAGTAGTTACAGCTTATAAAGAAAATCCATATGCTTCAGCTTGTGGTGAAAAGAGGACGCATACAAAGGTTGGCCCGAATGGGCACTGTTTTCTTAGCAGTAGGTGCGGCTCTTGCAATGATAAAAAACAGAGCAGACCAAAAAATCGATGCCTCCATTCAACCCTATGTAGAAAAAAACGCAGAACGCTTATTGCAAGTTGAAAGCGAGTTACTGGATGTACCCTACACCTGCACTCCTATTTTCTCTTTTGAAGTGGTTTCAACGACTGGCCCATCGGCATCAGGTCCGGCTGGTCAATATGTGGGTGAAACTCAAACACTTCATCTTCTGCCGAGTAAATTAGCTCCCTCAAACACGGGATGGGTTGGTCAGTTGGAGAGAGCAGTGGAGGTACGCACAGATGCTGACCGAGTGATAGCCCATGAATTTGGGCACCATTTGATAGATCAATGGAGTCGAGTACAAGGAAGAGGAATGTGGCCTTGTGTAGATGAAGAGGATAAAATAACGAGTCGGATAGGGTTATACATGATCAATGAAGGTTTAGCAAAGTATGCTCAATGTACAGCAATAGATGGTAAAAGTGTTTTGCCTGCAAATGTGGATTTAAGTGCAATGTACAATCAGGTAGTCGATGGAGTTTTTCCTCTGCTCCGCCTTCTCGTATATGAAGGAGGGTTCCAGTTGGTACAACCCGTTCTGGATCAACATGGCAAACGAGGCATTGAATTCTTATTGGAACATCCGCCTTCGGATACAGATATGTTCGATCTGGGAGCCTATCAATCTGGAGTGCTGGGTGCTTTAGAAACAACAAGGTAGGCCAAACTTTTATATAACCCTCTTCTTTCTATAGAACATGGTCCTCGACAAGCTCTCCGACTCCTTAAAGAACACGTTAAAGAAGATTACTTCAGCGGTCTTTGTAGATGAAAAACTAGTCAACGAACTCGTAAAGGATGTTCAACGTTCTCTTCTCCAGTCCGATGTCAACGTCAAGCTCGTTCTCGATCTCACCAACAAGATCAAGGAGCGTGTTCTGAAGGAAGAATCTCCCAAGACTCTTTCCAAAAAAGAATACCTCATTCAAGTCTTGTATGAAGAGCTCACCAAATTCTTGGGCGGCTCAGGCGCCAAGATCGAGATGAAAAAGAAGCCTTTCAAGCTCATGTTGGTGGGCTTGTTCGGGAATGGTAAATGTGTGCACGGTGCATCCAATGTTCTTCTCTCTACGGGTGAGACGGTGACGATAGCTTCGCTCTATGAACATTTCAGAAAAACACGTCCTGAGTATAAAGAGGAGGATGGTTTTATCATCCCTTTAGAAGATGAAGTATATGTGCCTTCTTTTAATCCTAAGACGCTTAAGATGGAGGAAAAAAGGGTTTCTTGTCTTTGGAGGTTGAAATCGAAAGCATTGTGCGAAGTCTCATTGGATAATGGCAATCATTTCAAGGTTAGGACAACCTCTGAGCATCCTTTTTTCATATTGCAAGAAGGCAAGGTAAGAAAAAAGAGGGCAGACGAGCTTTTTGGGGGTGATTTTGTAGCCATTCCCGCTCAAAGTGGATGGGAACCACAGTATAAGGATTTAAGCGACCCGATTAGGGGTATGAATTTGGATGTTCAGTTGAGTATGGATCAGCTTTTAAGGGCAAAAAAGGTCATGCGAGAAAAATGGGGCACTCTAGGGCAGGCTTTGAGATCTATTCCTTATAAAAGAAATTATGCTAAGTTTACACATTCTCTTAAGAAGGGGCAGCTTCCGTTTATGCTATGTCCGAAAATAGAGGAGAAAATAAAGATGAGGTTTTATCAGGCCCAAGATTGGGTTGCATTTCCTACAAGGCTAACGCCGGAATTAGGGGAATTTATCGGCTACATTTTAGGGGATGGATATTTGTCAAAAAATACAATTAATGTTAGCAATGCAGATCCGGAAATAATTGAAAGAATAAAGAAGCTATCTTGGCTTTTGTTCTCAAAGAATATATCAATCACAAAGGATAAGCGGCGAAAGAGCTTGGTGGCTCTAAGGCTAAACTCACGAACGTTAGTAGAAATACTTTGCGGGGTTTTTGGCCTTCATGTGGGTAGAAAAGGTAGAAATCTAGGAATCCCCTCTGTAATCCAGACAGCTACGGAAGATATCGTATCATCATTTGTCAGGGCTTATTTTGATTGCGATGCACATTTCTCTACGAAACAAAGACAGATAGAGCTTGTTTCAGAGAGCGAAAGGCTCATCCGGCAGATGCAGCATCTCTTGCTGCGTTTTAATATACTTGGGACACAAATAAAGAAGAAAGTAAACGGTGAATCGTATTATAGGTTTCTTATTCAAGCAAGAGGGGCAGAGTTTTTTTATGAAAAAATAGGTTCGCTTGTTCATAGAAAGAAAGTGGCGCTCAAGAAATATCATATTATAGGTAAAGAGCAAGGAGATGGAAAGTTAGACATGATTCCTGTGAGTAATCTTCTAAAGAAGCTAAGGGGGAGTGCGGGTTATTCAATAAACCAAATACAGCAAGAAGTATCTTCTTATGGGCTATACGAAGAGAAAGGGGTTGTTTCGAGGACTCAATTAAGGAAAATAGTAGCATTTTATGAGAAAGGCATAAAGGGGAATTTTGCTCGTTTAGTGCAAGGCATTGCTTCGTCAGAAAAGTTGCCTGAAGATGGGATAAATCGATCACTGAGAAACGCATTGGTTGGAGAGTTTAAGAGAAAAGGGTTTATAACAGAAGAGCGGAATTCCAGTGGGCTTGTTCTGACGTTAAAAGGTGAACAGCTCCATCTTAAATTGAGTCAAGGAATGGATTTTGAAGCATTTAAAACGCTTCAACTTCTTGCTTATTCCAGTCTCTCATGGGTAAGAGTAAAGAAGGTAGTGTCGGTTGCAAATGACCTTCCCTTTGTCTATGACCTAACAGTCGAAGACAACCATACGTTCATTGCTGACGGCATTATAGTCCATAATACCACGACAGCTGGCAAGCTCGCGCACTACTACAAAAAAAGAGGTCTCAAGGTAGCCGTCATGACCACAGACACCTGGCGTCCAGCAGCATTCGACCAATTAGAACAACTCGCAAAAAAGGTCGGTGTGGATTTCATGGGGGATAAAAAATCCAAAGACCCAGCTAAAATTTTCAAGAAGTTCGAGCCAGAGTTAAGCAAGTACGATCTGGTCATTGTGGACACTGCAGGCCGTGACGCCTTGTCTGAGGAACTCATCACAGAATTAAACAGCATCCATAAAGCCGTCAAAGCAGATGAAACCCTTTTAGTGATGGGAGCCGACTTAGGCCAAGCAGCCGAAAAACAAGCAAAGACCTTCCACGAAACGTGTGGAGTTACGGGCATTCTCATCACGAAGTTAGACGGTACGGCAAAGGGCGGAGGAGCTTTAGCAGCTGCGGCCATTACAGGCGCTCCAGTAAAGTTCATTGGTATAGGAGAAAAAGTGGATGATCTGGAAGAATTCCGTCCGGAGGGCTTTGTCGGTCGTTTGTTGGGCATGGGTGATTTAGAAGCGCTCTTAGAAAAAGCCAAGGGCGCCATTTCAGAAGAGGAGGCACAAGATCTGGGTAAAAAATTCCTCAAAGGAGATTTCAGTCTGTTGGACTTGTACGAGCAGATGCAAGCGGTAAGGAAAATGGGTCCTTTGACGAAAATCATGGAAATGATTCCAGGCATGAGTCAAGTTCACTTGCCCAAAGAAATGCTCGAAGTGCAAGAGGGTAAATTAATCAAATGGAAGTTCATCATGGATTCCTGCACCAAGGAAGAGTTGGAAAATCCTGAGGAAATGGACGGCTCTCGCGTAGATCGAATTGCTAAGGGCAGTGGTTGTTCTTCGAGTGAAATTCGTTCCTTGCTCAAGCAATACAAGCAATCCAAGAAGATGGTGAAGATGTTCAAGGGTGGCTCGGAGAAGGACATGCAGAAGATGATGAAACAGTTCCAGGGCAAGATGCCGTTTAAGATGTGAGTTTTTCTGGTAGTAAATTTAAGAAGTTTAGGGGTGTGAAGTCCCTTGGAGTTTCGGAAGAGGGGGCTCGACTTAGACTCCAAGGTATTCACGGAGGTGTAAGGTTTATCCTCTATAGAGCAGTTCTAGTATTTAAATCTTTCGATTATATACTACTATAGAATAGTAAAAATAAGCTAAGCAAGGTTTATATAGCGTAAAGCTTGTCAAGTTCTATGCTTAAGTTCAGCATCATCGAGAAGCACTGCTTGCTTAAGGCTTGGCTCGTCATTAGTATCGCCTTTGGCTTGGTCATCAACCCACATGGCTGGACCTCTCCCAAGCTGTTGCTTTACGTCCTCATTGCTGGCATCACAGTCGGCTCCGGCTTTCTCTTGCACGAGCTCTGTCATAAACTCGTCGCTCAACGATATCATTGCTGGGCTGAATTCAGAAGCGATGACAAGATGCTCTTTTTTGCCTTGATCACCAGCCTATTTGGTGTTGTTTTTGCAGCGCCTGGCGCGGTCATCATTCAAGGCCATGTTTCTCCCAAGCAAAACGGTTTGATTTCAGCAGCCGGTCCGGTGGCCAATCTAGTTTTAGCCTTGGTTTTCTTAGCTCTCTCTCCGTGGCTGGGCATAGTGGCATACTATGGCTACTTAATCAACGCTTGGTTAGCCTTGTTCAACTTAATTCCGGTTTGGCTGTTGGACGGTAAGAAAGTCTTGCACTGGAACAAGCCCATTTATTTTGCCTTGCTTTTCTTAGCGGCTGTGTTCTATGGGGCTTCTTTTGTACTTTTCAAGTAAGACCAATACAAAAACTTATATAGATTTATAGATGTCTATCAGTATGCGACCAGGGGAAATTATAAGCCGAGAGAAAACGTTGGATTTCTTTGAGCAGGTTGGCACAGCTGTCAGCGCCAGTGAGATTCCGAGCCTTCTAGAGCAAGCGGTTGGAGACGCAAGAGCCGGAGAAGTACAAGGTACCACCATACGAGTTTTAGAATCATGCGTTCTCCTCGCCGAAAACGTGCCCGGAAGCTTTGAGCGATTCGATGTATATAGAAAAGTGACGTATCGCCTGCCATCCGAAACAGAATTTGCTGAGAAGGTAGTTGCACTTAGGTAATCTTTCTCTTTTTTATATGTCGAGGAGGAAATAAGGTGAAAACCTTTAAATACCTCGCTCCGTCTTTCTCGTCTATGAAGTGCGAACTGTGTAAAAAAACAGTAGAGGAGACTTTCTTGAAGAAGATCCTAGGCACCTATGTATATACGAAAGAAGGTAAGAAAAAGACTAAACACGCAGTTTGCCCAGCCTGCCAGAAATCCCTATCGCCTGAAGAAATCCGAAAGAAACTCGCCTAATCATATGCCTCCGTAGCATAGTAGCTGGTGCAGCTGCCTCGTACGTGCCAGAAACCCGAAGGTTTCTGAGTATCAATGAAAGCAGCAGGTCGCGAGTGCAACTCTCGCCGGAGGCTTTTACTTTAAGTAAGAAAATTAGAAAATGCCAAAGCCAATCACAAGTAAAGTGTTTTTGGGAACACTAATAATCATATTTGCATTTATAGCGATATCTTCAGAAAACGAAAGTTCTTCTTGTGTTGAAGAAGTAAATTCGATGAGACATAATCAGACAGAGTTACTTCTCAAAGGACAAGAACCTTTGAATAAATGGGCAGGAAGTTGGTCATTAAGAGAATTATATAAAATTCAAGGGGAAAAAGATAATATGATGGCTGTTATTGAAGGGACAAATAAAGACGCTTCTGAATGGATAACTATAGTTAGTACAGTAGAAACTTTAAACAGAGATATTGAAAGTAAAGAGAAAGAATGTAGGGATCGCTTTTCTCGGACTCAGTTTGTTCATTTATTAATCTTAGTTTTAAGTTTATTAAGTCTGAGTTTAGAGAAAGATAAACAAAGCTCTCCTTGAAACCTTCCCTCATCTTCAACAATAACCTTTAAAATAACCCTTTACCTTCTACTATTCTATGACTGAAGTTACCTTACAAAGCATTCATAAAGACCTAGTTGAAGTAAAGAAAGAACTGGTTCATCTTAAAACCCTTCTTCGAGAAGACTTGGACTTAGCAGAGGATGTCGTTTCTGATATTGAAGAAAGCCGAGCTCATCCCAAAATGGTTTCTCATAAGGAAGTGGAGAAAGAGTTCTCAGCATGAGTTATTCGTTGGATGGGCATCCGAGTGTTAGGAAGTTCTTGTGTAAATTGCCAAAAGAAATCACGCTTAAACCCATTAAATGCTTGAAATACTCATTTGTAAGCCTTATAAGCCTTTTCCAAATGTTTATATAGACATTTTCGTTTTCTGTCGTTATGAAGTCCCTAGTATGACCCTTCGGGGGAATACTAGGTTTCTTCTCTTAAGTTAATTGGGGTAGGGGATGAGTCGAGCGATTCTTTTCATTGATGGGAACAATTTCTATCATAACTTGAAGGCGTCTAAGATAAAGCCGAGTTCGATTGATTTTGCTAAGCTCCAAAAGTACATTTGCGACCATTTTCAAGAGGAACACGTTAAGACAATCTACTATAATTCCGTCCCAGACATATCTCAAGGAGATGAAGTGTATTATAATCATATGCGATTTTTAAGTGAGTTGAAGAAAATTCAAAAATTGGAAGTCAAAACAAGAAAGCTTCAGAGCCTTTCGACGCAGGAGACGAAACAACTGATGAAGGAAGAAATAGTTCATCTTGGACTGTGCGAGCTTTGCCGACCTATTGTTCTGGCTCATTGGTAGGATTATATCGGCAGTGTGAGTGTCAAGGAGAAAGGAGTAGACATGCTCATCGGTGTTGATATGATTAAGCTTTGCTTATTTGATAAGGAGTGTGACACGTGTATACTTCTTTCAGGGGATGCCGATTTCATCCCTGCTATGGACTTGGTAAAGAATCATGGGAAGAAAGCCGTAAGTGCAGCTCTCGCCAAGGGCTATTCATTCGACTTAAGAAATAAGCATGGTTGGTTCATCATAGACAAGAAAAGGCTGCTGGAAAGCTGCTCAAAACAGAAAACGAAGGAATAACCAATAAGTGGGGGGATTATTACTTCAAGTCCGTACTTCTATAGAGGCTTATACCTGAAAGCGCTATTATTATATAGATTAACTTTTAATCGGTTGCTATGGCTGATTATAATACAGAGGAACAGGCTGATGAGGCCATTACAGGATTAAGGGATTTTATAGATATGGAGGGTCAGCTCGTTCAAGAAGCCCATGATTTACATACAAAATTATTAGCATTAGATCCTGTTGTTCTACATCTGGATGAACTTATCCCTCTTGACAGGGTTGAGTTGAATGAATTAACGAATGCTATTAGGGATAAAGTGGTAGAGATAACAGACCTAGTCGAATCAGGGAGATTGCAAGGTTTACAGATCATACAAGAGGAAGAACAGGTTTTGGAACGTTTACAAGCGGACGTGAAACACAGGAGTTGGAGGGTGGTAAAAGACGACGTAAATTCAGAGGTCGAGGGAGAAAAGAGGGCTTTGCGGTTGGAAGAAGCAGAATTAAAAGAATTGCATACTTTATTTATAGACTTAATGAAATTAATGAAGCGAAGTCAACACTTGACAATTACAGATTCTGCCCTTCTTAAGGAAAAGAGAGAACATCAGCGAGTAGAAGAATATTACTTTTTTCAGATTTATAAGTTTGTAAGGGCGTATGAAAGTATATTTAGGCACCTGTCGGAGAAAGAGCACATGTTGGCTGGAAAATAAAAAGAGTATGAAATGATAGAACAATTTGGAGAGGCACCTAGAAACATTAGTAGGAAGGGATTATTACAAAATAAGAATTAGTGATTACCATCTTTTCGTAGATTATGACAAGAACAAGGATCATTTAGACATCCGAACTATACGGCACAGAAGAGACGCTTATAAGCAGCCATAGGGGAATTCTATAATTTTATTAAAGATCATTCCATCGTTCATCAGAAGGGTTATCCCAATCTCTTTTAAGAACTTCTTCACTGAGAAGATAAGTAATACATCGCATGACAAAATGAAGGTTCAAGTCTATAAATTTTATTAATATGAATGAGCTAGATTTATATAGTAAAGGCTTTTCTATGAAGCCTATGAAAGGAGTTATTCTTTTAGGAGTCTTTTTGCTTTCTCTTGTTTCAGTCTTAGCCTACACCAGCGTCATTGATCTAGGCAAGGTTCCTTCTCATAGCCCAGCAACCCTGTCGGTTGAATTGCCGGAAGATTTCCGTTCAATCGAGGTGGCGCATTACGAAGCCTCTAATCCAAATCAAGTGGCTAAATACATGGGTTGGAACGGGATGGTAAAAGTGAACGATCAGTTGGTGTGGAATGTAAAGTCCAGTACGCCAAATGGGGTTTTCATCATGGATCGTACGATCGGCACCGTAGTCGACGCAACATCCGGGATTAATTCATGGGTGGACGCCACCCGATTTTTCAAGGCAGGTAAGAATCGTGTGGAATTTTATCATGAGAATCAGGGGAGCATGGGTGTTAAAGTAAGGGTCACAGTAGTTACGCTGGAAGAGGCTAAAGAACAGCAGAAAGAAAACTGGGGAATCGGCTTTGATGTGAAAAAATCAACCGGTGGGCGTTGTTCTTCAGGCAGTGAATGTGCGTCTGGAAATTGCAAGCGTTCGGCTTGTTGCGAAGCTGGAAAGGATTGTTGCAATTACGATGGGGAGTGTGATTCGTTCGTGTGCGATGATCGTTATTATTATTGCGTGGACAAGCAAGGCGTTGTTCAGCCTTCAAAGAGTGCTTCGTCTGTAGAAAATACAGCGTGCAATGGCTGCATCTGGCAGGACGGTTGTTTTCCGGTGGGTAAGCAGTTGTCAAATGAGGGCATCTTGCAGTATTGTTCAACTTCAGGTTGGATGAGGGTGAAGAAAGAGGGCGCTGCTTGCCAGCAATACCATGAGTGTGCTTCTCAAAGTTGTGCCAGGGGGGTGTGCGCAGCTTCCGCTAGTTCCTCAAATCCGCTTTCTCCTGAGCCCGAACAAAGTGGTTGGGATCGTTTCGTCGCCTGGCTAAAGATCATTTTTGGTTAGGAGTTTACTTATTCTGTACTCGTTCTTCTAATGGTTTACTTTCAGGTTGACTAAGAATAATCGGTTGAGGTAGGTCACTGAGTGGTTTTTGAGAGTGGAGAGTAGGATGCGTAGCTTGATCATACCCATGAACTTTATATTGATAAACTCCCCACATAAGGGTGAGGCTGGTAGACAAGGTGGTGGCTGCAATGAGTTTTTTCACGGCAGGTCTTTGTCGTTGGATGAATTTTGGGAGTCTTGGGGTGGGTTGGATTCCGAAAAGGTCTTTGTAGGCATCGGTGCAGTAGCCCATGGGTCCTCCGGCGAAGAATCCAAAAATAATGCCTCCTAAGGTGCCGAGGGCAATTTCTTTTAAGTTACGGTTGCCAGCTGCTAAGTAAAATAGTGGATTAAGGACAAAGTCAACGGTGGCAAAATAAAGCATGTCATGGGTTTGTTGCCTTCGTTCTGGGTCAGTTGGTAAGACATTGAAATGTTGACGGCTGTGTTCTCTTCCTTTGTTGAGAAGATAGGCGAGGCCGCCAAAGATGGTGGCGGTAGCGAGCCCACGGCTATTGAGGCTGATGTCTTCGGCCATGCCGCTGAATTGGGTTTCAATAAGGGTTTTTACAGGGTGGGCGATGGTAAGAATGCCGACGCAGGTAGAGAGGTATTCACCAATGTCTCGAACCAATTTGTGGTCGCTCATAGGGCTTGGACGTAAAAGGTTATTTATAAACCTAAGAGGGTACTAAAAGAACTTAACGCGATCCCCATCGGGGCGCTCGAGCAGGAGGTCGATCAAATCGTCGAGGTCCACTACTTCGACTGGGTCTGGAGTCTCGGTCCGAACGTTCAAATCGTCGAGGTCCAGGTCGTGCACCAAATCGTCCTCCAGTTCCTCTTCCTCCTTCTTCTCGTTGAGGAATTGAAATGCGGGGCGTTGCAGGAGTAATCTCTTTGCGGATGTTGACGTCGTATTCGCGCTGGACTAAGTAGAAGGCTTCGTGATCTTCAGGGCTTAGCAAATTAATGACTCTACCTTCTTTTCCTGCTCGTGCCGTTCTTCCAATGCGATGAATGTACTGCTTGGGGTCAGCTGGAAGGTCATAATTATAGATATGAGAGACATTTGGAATGTCTAAGCCTCTAGAGGCGACATCCGTGCAAACCAGTACTTGGGTTCGTTGGGAATGAAACCGTTCTAAGGTATTGCTGCGTTTGTTCTGGGTTAATCCGCCATGGATGGCCGTGGCTTCAATGCTATTTTGTCGTAAAGCTTTCGTCACAAAATCTGTGATGCGTCTGGTATTACAAAAAATCATGACCAATCCAGTCGTTTCTTTTTGCAGTAGATGTACAAGTAGAGATAGTTTTTGGTTGCGGGGCACATTGTAGTAGATCTGGGTCAATTTCTTGGGATCTACAAAGGTCTCTGCTTTAATGGTTAGAGGCGTTTGCATGTGTTTTCGAGCGATGTGTTGAATTTCAGGAGCAAGGGTTGCCGAAAAAAGCATGGTCTGTCTATTTTTAGGGCATTCTTTTAAGATGCGTTCTACGTCGCGGATAAAGCCCATGTCGATCATGCGGTCGGCTTCGTCCAATACCAAGGTGTGGACTTGATCCAATCGTACGGTTCTTCGTTCAAGATGATCCAGCATTCTTCCCGGGGTTGCAACGACAACGTCTGCGTGAGGAAGCTGTCGGATTTGAGGGCCAATGCCTACGCCACCGTAGATGGCTTGAATGTCGAGTTGATGGCGGCAGAATTTTTGCAGGGCTTGCATGACTTGTTCGGCTAATTCTCGAGTAGGTGTTAAAACCAACGCTTGGAGTCCTCTTCCTTTTTGGGCGTTTTGGATGATGCCCGCTCCAAAGGCAAGGGTTTTTCCAGATCCCGTGGCGCTTTGAGCAATAAGGTCTTTACCTTGAAGGACAAGTGGGATGGTCTTGGCTTGAATCTCTGTAGGTGTTTGAAAGCCTGCTTTTTCTATGGCTTGCATTAAGTTAGCGGGTAATCCGAGTTCTTGAAAGTTCATGATATAGTCCGGGAGGCCTATTAGCAGATCTTGGGCTCTCTTACCGTGTAGTTGAAGGTGTTCCTCAACTACCGATGGAAGTTGAAGAAAACGCTTGTGCTGCTCTTCTTTTAAGGTAGATAGGGAGATGCGGTTTAAAAACCTTCGCTATTCCTCGGCTTAATACAGGTCTACTTCATCGGATGTAATCGTAATCTCTCGAGGTTGGGGGTTGCTGGGCTTCTCTTCGGGTTTGGGTCTATTCTGTGGTTGTTGCATCATTTCTAATGCCCGATTAAAGTTTACATTGCCGCACTTGATGCAGTAAAAATAGCTTCCAAATTTACCCTTTTTCAATTCCAGCCAATTTCCGCACATGCACTTGACGTCTTGCAGCTCTTGCCGTTTATGATCCATGCAAGTCGATATTCCTTGGGAATTCTGAGCAATGGCTTGTTTGCTGCAGAAGGGGCAGCTTTCCACCTTGCTTTGTCCGTATCGTTTGGGGATGCGCATGTTGTTTTAGGAAGAGTTTATTTTAAATAGTTGTGGGTGTTAGGTTTATAAATAAAGGGCGTAACCAGGTTATATGTCTGAAGGTTCATTCGCGGATTTTCTAAGGAAAGGGGGCTCTAGGCTGCCGTGCAATCTTTTAGGGTTGGCCCAGGCAACCTTGAACGGTCTTATGCCTCAGACAGATGTATTGAGGTTAGTGGTAGATCGTTTGACATGGAGAGGGATTGCCGCAGGTGGAAATAGAGGAACTTAGAAAAATTCAGGATGATTATTATGAACTAAGTTCATTGTTGAGAAACCCCGCACATTCCTTCAACCAAAGACGTCCGGAGGGGCCAGCATTGGATTGGCAGTCTGGTGCGGCCTTGCATACGTTGGCGTACTTGGCTCCAGCCCAGCCCGTATTTTGTGAGTTGGGTACAAGTCATGGGTATTCTACCATAATTTTAGCTTATCATGCAAAGAAGAAAAAGGGCAGAGTAATTACTTTTGAAAGAGACACTAGGGCACAGGCCGCAGCAAAATAAAATTTGGGCCGAGCGGGTGTAGCTTCCTGTGTCGAGTTCATTTTAGGAGAAGCGGATGTGGAGTTGCAGCGTCAGAGAGAAAAGGTAGGGGAAGTGGACTTGTTGCTACATGACGAAGCCAAGACGAATTATGCGCATGATCACATAATGATGAGGCCTTTGTTAAAGCCTGGAGCAGTTGTGATGGCGGATAATATATACTGGCCCTTAGTTCCGGGAATTCAAGATTATCTAAGTTTAGTTCCTAAAGATCGTTCAGACGTTTTGCCGATTGGCAAGGGCATTTCCATACATCGAGTTTAAGAAGGTTGTCTTGTCTTCTGTTTATTCCAGAGGCGTTTGAATTCAGCAGAATTCTTCAGGAGTTCTTTGTAATGTCCTCGAGCAATGATCTTTCCATCTTTAAAAAAATAAACTCGGTCAAAATAAGGCAGTAAATGAAGTCGATGAATCGAGGCGATGATGGTTTTTTGGCGGTAAGCCGTGAAGAGCTTTTTGAAGATCTGGAGCTCTGTTTTAAAGTCGACACTGCTGGTGGGTTCGTCAAGTAGTAAAATTGGCTTGTCCTGCGCCGCTAAAAGCCCTCGGGAAAGCGCAAGTCGTTGCTTCTCGCCTCCACTTAGGTTCACCCCGCGTTCGTGGATGCGGCTGTTGAATTGTTTGGGAAGGCGTTTAACAACGGGCGTAAAGCAGGCCATGTCAGTGAAGCGTCGAAGGTAAGTTAGGGGGTGAGAAATGCCCATCGTGATGTTTTCTTCAATGGTGGCGTCAAAGAGTTCAGGATCTTGAGGGATAAGTGTGATGTGCTGACTCAAAGCTTGAAAATTAGGAAGCTTTTTTCCATCCAGTTGAATTTCGACCTTTTTGGGACTGTAGAGGTCTCGGATGATTTTAAGGAAAGTAGTCTTGCCACTGCCGCTCGTCCCGATCAAAGCAATGCGCTCGCCCTTGTGTAGTTCCACATTGAGTTTGTCTAGGTGCATGGTCTTGCCTTTATAATGATAAGAGAATTGAAGATTTCGGATATGGAGCTTTTTCCAGGGTTCTAATTTTATGGGGTGGATGGTTTTAGGGTCTTGAAATTGGTTGGAAAGTTCTTGGGAATTTAATACAGCCGTATTTCTACGTACAATATCTCCATATTGGTAGGCAAAGCGAAAGAAGATTCCTGTGATACGCTGTATATATCCATAAAGCGCGTAAAGGGTTCCAAGTAGTATGCCGCCTTCTCTGTTGAGGTAAATGTAGCTGCCCAAGATAAGGAAAAGCATAAGAGCATTGCAGAGGGATACAAAAAACCATTTGACCTCATTGATGCGGTTGCTTTCTTGGTAAATGCCAAAGGGGGACATCATTTTTTTATAGAGGTTATTGGAAGCAAGTTTTTCGATGCGTAGGATAATAACCGTAGTAATGTTGCCGATGATATCATAAATCTTAGCAGCTACATGGTTTTCGGTTTTGTAAAGTTTCTTATATTTCTTGACGAGAACAGCGTCAAAACGTAAGATGAGTGTGACGGATAAAACCGTCATAATAAAGAGAATATAAATCGCGTGTACGTTCAGATAGGTAAGTGCTACATAGGCAGTAATAAATTTGACAAGAGTGTCAATGACTTCGAAGGTGTTGCTAGAGTACTGGTAAAGGGCTTGGTTGCCTTTTTCGATTTTGTCTATGGTGTGCCCGGAGTGGTGGTTGGTGTGCCAGGACATGGGAAGTTGCATAACCCCATCTAAGAGATATCTTCGGTAAGCAGTAGAGACGAGGAAGGCATTTTTACGTTCAATCACTCGGGCAGGTCCATGAAGGGCCCAAAAAACTAAAACTTGGGCAACAAAGAGGGATACGATAAGAATCAAATGCCCATAATTTTGGGGGGTAAGTCCTTGTTCTTGAATGGTGTTGAGTAAATAGGCGACGATAAGGGGCTCAAAGGCATTGATCGTGTTGGCAATGAGGAACATGCAGAAGTACAAAACCACATTTGTTCGATTGCCTTTAGAGTACTTCCAAGTATAGTAACTTAAGTTGACAACCGGATTGTCTCGAAAGCCCATTAAGGTAGATCGAGAATTTGGTTTAAAAAGTTACCGTCTAATGTGCCGGCACCGTCTCATATCCGTCATGGTACCAGTCTTCTACGTATCCATCGGCAAGGTGCGCATATTCTTTGAGTGTTCCAGTCATCCGCTCAAAGACTCCAGGTTCTTTTTGGAGTCGTTCTTCCAATGATACTTCGCCGCGGATGCGTTGCAGTAAGCGTTGGTGCACGTTTTTAGCAAGGGCATTTGCAATGCGGTCAGTTTTGTCGTCTGGGTTGGTAAACAGTTCAAGGGCCGTGCCAAAGATCGGGATGGTGTTGCCAAGCGCCCCAGCAAATCCTTTGGCCGTGTCCCAAGCGTATTGTCCGACGCCTTTGAGGTTGCGTTCGTAGATCTTTCCAGAGAATCCAAGGACACCGGCTAAGGCGCTGTAGAGGGTTTGAGTAACGACGTAGACAGGTATTTCAAGAGCATTGCCGGCAATTTCTACGATGCAGCTTCCGGCGCCTGCACTGGGGGTTCCGGCAGCGAGGCTGGCTCCGGTTTCAGCCAGTTCTACTAATTCTTCAAGTCCGTCTTTGATGCTGGTCGTAATGTGTAAGGCTTTTCCGATGTAGCCTTGTTGAGTGTTGAATTCTTGCCCGATGTAATGGTCCAGTTCTCGTTCAAGTCCATGGTGTTTGGCCAGGTTGTAGAGAGAAACGTGTTGTCTGCGTTCAGCATCATAGACTTGCGTTTGCTTCATTTTTTCAGAAACCAGCGGTCTAAAGCTTTTTGGGCCGTCGGTGAGTTCTTGATAAAGAGTGTAGAGTCCGCTTTTGAAGAGTTTCGTTCCTGTTCCGGGAGGGGCGCTAAACTTAGCCATGGTGTAAAAGGTGTTGAAGGCAGCGCACCATTTCGCCGTACGTTAAGATGCCATACAATTTTCCGTTTTGAGTGACGGGACAATAATAGGATGTTTTTTGAATCATCTTATGGTAGACTTCATTGAGGTCGTCGTTTAAGTCGCAAACAAGGTGTAAGGGTTGGGTCATAACGTCCTGGGCAGCAAGCTTAGCTGCATCCTTGTTTTCGGCAATGACTCGGTTGTTCATGTCGGTTGTGCTAATAATGCCAATGGGGGATTCGTTAGTGTCCACAACAAGAATGCGTCGTTGTTGGTACTCTCGTAAGATCCGTGCCACTTCAGGAAGAGGGGTTTCTGCCGTGCAGGATAGCGGCTTGATCAGGGTGCATTGAGAGACGTTCATTCATGATTGTATAGGAGCTTTTTTTATAAATCTTTAGGAACAGGGGTAAACTTAATAAACATTCTCAGGTTTTTGAATCCATGGTAAGCCAAGTGGGCAGGAAAGCCGTTCTGGTATATCCTCGTTTTTTAGATGAAACCTTTTGGAGTTTTTCTCATAGTCTGCGCAAGTATATTCCCAGGACGAGGTTCGGAACGCCTAAGCGAAGCCTGCCTCCCTTAGGTCTAATGGCTTTGTTTGGGCGTTTAAAGCCTCATTACGAGGAAGTGGTTTTGGTTGATCGGAACGTGGACCCGCGTCCATTGGAAGGGTTGATTGCAGATGCAGATCATGTTTATATGGGGGGGATGATTGCGCAGGAAAGAGGCTTTTTGGAAGATGCCGCAATTGTAAAGGCTCAGAAAAAGAGGTTAATTGCGGGCGGAACCGTGGTGGACGAAGGGTCTCCCTTAATGGGTTTAGCAGATCACCTAGTGGAGAATGAGGCAGAGGGATTGATGGATGACTTATTGCAGGGCCTTGTGGACGGAACCGCAGAAAAATATTATCGAGGGGGTATACCTACACCGCAGATGTTTTGGCAGCCTGATTTTTCGAGCATTCATTTAAGAGATTATACAGATATGGCGTTGCAAGTGTCTCGGGGTTGTCCAGAGGCGTGTGAGTTTTGCGATATCACCACAAGGTTTGGTCAGAAACCCCGAGTCACTCCGATTGAACAAACAGAGGCCTCCCTTCAGCAGTTGTTTAATCTGGGCTGGAGAGGGGGTATCTTCATCGTGGATGATAATTTCATCGGCTCTCCTAAGGGAACCATTCGTTTTTTGAAGCAATTGTATGATGTAGAAGGAAAAATAGGGTATCGCGCTACTAAATATACTGAGCTCACGATGCGTCTGGCAGATGAGTCTGAGGAAATGGATGAGTTGAGGGACTTGCTGCGTGCGAATCGTTTCAACCGTTTCTTCATCGGGGTGGAAACGAACAACGTGGCGGCCTTGAGGGAAACACGGAAAGAGCAAAACTTGAGAGGAGAAAGGTCGATGTTGGAGAAACTAGACCTCATTGCAGAAAATACAGGCGCGGGGCTCATGGCTGGAATGATTCATGGGTTTGATCATGACAGTGAAGAGTCGGTGGATTCATTGATTGATTTCATCAATGCAAGTCCGATTCCGGTGGTGATGGCAGGTCTTTTGACAGCCTTGCATCACACGAAGTTAGAAGATCGGTTGAAAAGGGAAGGACGTTTTAGGGAGTTGAGCAGCGCGAACAACACCGATGGAACCATCAATTTCATTCCGTACGGTTTTTCAGCGAGGCAGGCGGAAGCAGATTATGTGCGGATTTTGAAAGGGGTTTACAGTGAAGAGGCTTATTTTGGTCGTGTGTTGCGCTCATTGGAGTTATTAAATCCAGTAGATCCAAACACGAAAGTGCCGCTTGGAGAAGCCGCCTACTCTGTAAGTCGGATTTTAACAAAAGATCATGCTTGGACTTATTGGAAATACTTGCCAAAGGCTCATGCTATTGCCCGTGATCGTTTCGGGCTTGGGACGCCAGGATATACTTATGTAATGGGGGATTATATAACGAGATGTGCACAGTTCACTCATTTCAAGGCCATTGCGGATCGTTTAGAGGCTGAAGTGAGAAAACGAAAGTATGAGCCTTGGCAGCAGTATTCATGGAAGGAGTTGCAGGAGTCTCCTGTGGAAAGGGTTGAAGTGTTGGAGCCTGTCGAGGCAGAGCCTTCCTTGTCCGATTCAGTTAGGATGCGTTTGGCAAATGGGTATGAATATGTGGGGACTCGCTTGGAAGCGTTGGCGCATTTCATAGAGCCTCACTTGAAAGAGGGTTTGCGGGCATTACGAAGAGTTACACCACGCCCTACAATTGACCATTTTTTTGAGACTGAGTTAGGAGCGTATCTAAAGGCGCATGTGGCCCGGCCTCAGATCTTAGGAGAGTTGGATTTTAAGAAGGTTGAGGCTCGTTTGAGAGAGGCGTTGGCAGACCAACGGGCTTATTTTGATGACATGCGTCATATGTTAGGCAATGCCATGAGTGGCATGACATTGCAAGACATGCATTCGTAGAAATGGTTTCAAGTAACTCGTAATCGTTCTTTCGTCAGTTCATATCCTTCGAAGAAAGCGCTCGTTTAAACTGTCAGCGCCAGTTCATTAGAAAGGGCAAATTCGATGCCTTTTTCTCCTCTTTTCTTGAAGCTAATGATCGTGAATCCTTTGGTTTTTCCTGTTTTTTCTTCAATTCGCTGGAAGATATTATCACCGAGGTTTTTCATAATAGCAGGGGTTGCTTTTCCTATTCTAAACTCTAAAATATCTCCTTCTGAGTCATAGTGTAAATGTAGTTTTTGTTTCATTTTATCTGGTCTGCATAAAATCCTGTAAGGATAAAGCCCTCTCCATTTAAATATTTTACGACGATAACCATGAAAGCTTTGGGTTTATTTTTACAACGGCCAAAATAAGTATAGACATTCTGGTCTCTTTGATCTTGTAGGATGCAAGAAGGCTGAGAAAGGATTCTTGGAACCGTTTCTAATTCGTATAATTGATCCGTCAAATGGAAAAGACATGACTTATAAATATTTATCTCATTTTAATAACTTTCGTTAAAGCGTTAATACATCCCATCCATCTTCTTAACGACTTCTTTCGGAAGTTCAATCTCCGCCACCTTGATATTCTCAAGAAGATGTTCTTTCGAAGTTGTGCCGGGTATCGGAATCGCGGTCGGCCATTTGTTCAAGATCCAAGTGAGCAGTAACTGACTTGTGCTAATCTTCAACTTCTTCGCGATTTCTTGCAGTCGTGGATCGTTTCGTAGTTTAGGGCTTCCAGCATCGCCAAAGTTCCCGCCGAGGGGAAAGTACGGCAGGAAAGCAATGCCCTGTTTAGTCAAGTACGGCAACAACTCCCCTTCATCTTTTTTGTGCTGCACGCTGAAGTGATTCTGTACACTAACCACAGGTATAATCTTCTGCGCTGCTTTCAACTGATCAAGACTCACATTGCACAGTCCAAAGTGTTCAAACAGTCCTTTTCCGTGCAGTTCTTTGAACACTCGAATCGTGTCTTCAAAAGGAACGCGAGCATCCGGTGCATGCAATTGATACAACTTAATTCGTTCAATCCCAAGTCGCTTCAAGCTATCTTGTACAGCTTTCTTAATGTGCTCCGGCCTTCCGTCCACGTCCCAATCCACCCCGCCAGGCCGTGTACAGCCGGCTTTCGTCCCAATCAAAATCTTCTCCTGCTCTTTAACAGAAAACGCCTTCCCCAGTAATTCTTCATTGCGTCCGTTGCCGTACACATCGGCTGTATCAAACAAGGTAATGCCTTGTTCGCAAGCGTAATGAAACAACTCAATCGCTTTCTTTTCAGGCACAGGGCCATATTCATCCACAGCCATAACACCCAATCCAACTAGATATACTTTCCAAGGTCCTAAGCTGCGGGTTTTCACAAAGGAAAGAAGGAAGGGTTGTTTTTAACATTGCCTACGAAATCTCGATCTTCTGTGCTCCAGGTAGCGTGTCGCAATCAACACGGTCTTGGTTAACAACATGTTCTGCCAAGTCATTCATGTAGCATTCGATGAGTTCTTTCCAGTTGATGAGTTTGCAGGTGAGGAGGGCGGCTTGACAGCCTCGGATGGCAACGCGAGCAACGTGAGCTTGGGGGGGCATGCTCATAAGCATATAGTCGAGGTCTCGGCAGGCTTGTTCGACGAAGGCTTCACAGCCAGGGTCGATGTTGCTTCCATAGTATTGGAGGAAGACGCTCCAGACGCCTTTTTGTCGGATGAGTTGTTCAACGGGTTTTCCTTTGAAGTCGTCCAGGAGTGAGTTGGTAAAGCAGCTGAGGACCTGTTGGCTGTTGACTTCATAGTAGTCGTCATCGTGGTAGCAAGCGTTTTCGGTAATCGTTTCTTGACAAGGAATATTGACTTTCGTAGCATGGAGAAAGGTGCCGGGGTTGATGCCAAGGAGTTCTTCTTTGGGTTTTCCATTGCAGGTTGTTTTTCGTTTGAGGAGAGTGGGTCCGTAAGCGCACGTGACATCCCCATTCACAGCATATTGGTTTTTGGTGCGTTCGACTACGGCAACGTGGTAGGGGCGTTCAGCATCAATGAGATGGGATTCAGTTACGGAAATGCGACGGAGGGGGGGTGCGCCGGGCCAACCAACAACTTGCTTAAAGTCATTTCGTTGGTCTTCAGGAATCTCAAAATGTTCAAGTTCAGTGGCGCTTTCGAGGCGCCAGGGTTTTACGTGGCAAGTGACGGGAACTTCTTTGTTTACGATGCCGTATTTCGTGGGAAGGGGGGCAAGGGCTTTCGGGGTGGGGTGGTTGCGAGCGTATTCAAGGGCGCAGTAACTTCCGATTTGTTGTAGCTTCGGGTCGCCGAGGAGGCCGGTACCAGTGAATTCAGCAAGGGCTTTTCCGGTGATGAGGTTTTCTTTGTCCTTTGCAGGGGTTTCGCTTTGGACGACTTCGTACGTAGGGGGTGTGCAGCTTTCCGATTGGACCCAATCTAGAATGGTTTGGAAGAAGTTGGTTTTTGGGGGTGGAGTGCTGGGCTTTTCGTAAGAGGTAGGCGAAGGAGTCTGAGTGTCAACACAAGCACCGCCTTTGCAGGGACAGAAGACGTTTTCATGGGTTGGTTCGTTGTTTTGGCAGTAGTATTCGATGAGCTCGAAGCTGAGGATTTCGTTGCCAATGATTATAGGATCTTTGCAGTAGTCATCTTGGTCGTAAGGAATGGGGAAGCCTTCGGCACGCATGCCAGTGGTGGTTCCTTTGACGCGGTAGTTTTTGTTGTCGCTGTCTTGGCAAGTGGCCTTTCGGATTTCAGTGGGTGGAGTAGTGGGTTCAGGTATTTTTGCAGGGGTTGCAAGGGGAGTACAAATTCCATTGTTGCAGGGGCAGGAGATGATGGCAACGAAAGCGTTGTTGTTGTCGCAGTAGTTTTCGATAAGAAGGGAGCTTTGGTCAGTGGATCTTCCTTGGCTGTCTACGCACGTATCACTAGCTGTGTAGGGTCCATCTGCATCAGTGCCTTGGACGAAGCCGTTGGTATTGTAGTTTTTTCCATCGCTGTCAGTGCAGGAATGAGATGGAGAAGTAGGTTTGGGAGTGCTACTCCATTGTTGGGTGTCTTTGGGTTCCGGCGCTTCCGTGACACTCACGCCTGAGTAGGGTTTTTGTTCGTAGCGCACTCCTCCAGTACCAAGGCGGGCTTGTCCAAATTCAACACAGCCTAGTTTTCCGTTGAGGTCCCAGATTTTTGCAGAGCTGACGCAGTCGCATTCGGTGTAGCCTAAGATGGGGCCTAGTTCACCAACTTGTCGTCCAATCCCGGCTCCGTAGATTGGGATGCTTTTGATGTTGGTCCAAAGGCCGCCTGTTTTTTGGCAGAGTTGTTGGGGACCATCACTTAGGGTGGGGGTGGCTGGGGGTGGAGTCGGGGCAGGGAGTTTATATTTGGGGTTGACCATCTCGGGTTGGGGGTTTAGGATATGTCCAATGACAAATTCAACTTTGCCGTAGTCGTACATGCAGTCTTGTCGCATGGATAAATAGTGGTCTCCGCCTCCGCTGATGCATCGGTATAAAGGGACTGTTCCTGGTGCAGGGTTTGTATAGATATAACCCAGATCTCCCACATAGGGTCGTCCTTCGCAATTCGTGTTTAGGGAGGTCATGGCGTCTCGTTCAGAAGCCATGCACCGTTTGAGGAGTTTCAGTCCGGGCCCTCCTTGTTTGAAAAGATCGCCGAGTTTTCCTCCAAAGACTTGTCCAGGTACTTCGCAGCTGCTTTGCAAGGTTTCGAATACATCGCCGTTGTTGACGCAGCGGTAGAGGCTAATGGGTGTAGGGGGAGTGGATGCAGGAAGGGGTGGAGAATTGGGTTGCGTCGGGGTAGGGTTGCTGGTCGTCTCGGCGCAGCCGAAGATGTGTTGAGTGACACTGCCGTCATTATTTTTGCAGGTGAATCCGTTGGCGCTTTCGCCATAGTCTCGTTGGAGGTTGTCTAGGATGGTTTGGTCTTTATAAGTGGCGATGAGTTTAACAGATTTTTTTTGTTGGGAGCATAAGTCCATGTTTTGGTTGAGGTAAGTTTGGATGTCACTTGGGCAAGTGGCAGCGACGGGGATTTTGGATAAATAATCTTGGAGAGCATTTTGTTGAGTTAGGCAGGCGCCGTTATTGCAGATGCCGCCGTATTGGGTGCAGTCGATGAGTTCCATATCGGGTTGGTCTTGGGTGTTGCAGATGGCTTCGCGCAGGGTGAGGGTACCGCTTCCATCAGGGCAGATATCAGTGATGCCGTAGGGTTCGCACCGGCCGTATTGCCTGTAGTAGTCATATGAGCAGGCGTATGTTTTTTTAAAGTAGTTTTTGCCGTCTTCATCATAACAGCTTTTGGCGGGAGGTGTGGGTTGGAGAACAGGTGCAGCTTGTTGGGGTTCAGCAGGGGGTGCAGTTAAGACATAGCCAACCACACCTTCGTTGGCACGTCCTTCACAGTTAGATTGTAGAGAGAGTAAGTGATCGCCTCCGCCGTAGCAGCGGTATAAGGGCACGGTGTTGGTTTGTTGCGTGTTGTAAATGTAGCCGATGGACCCAACAGGGGGTTGTCCTTCACATCCAGGGTCAATCGAGGTGAAGGCTTCTTTTCCGCCGGCAAGGCAGCGCATCAGCAAATGCGTATCAGGTTGTTGTGTTTTAAAGATCCAGCCGAGAGGTCCTACAAATTGTTGTCCAGCTACTTCGCAGCCATTGGGGTTCTGCGTAGATTCAAAGGCGTCTCCGTTGTTGATGCAGCGCACCATTTTGACGGTGTCGCTCGCTGTGATATAGCCGGTTGGGTTGGGTAAGGTTAGGATTCCACCAATAAGGATAAGGCCTAGAAAGATAATGACGACCAGGACTAAGTCGGTTACTCTTTTTTTCATGGTTGAGCGCCAAAAATTTTAGAGAGTGTTCCTATATAAATATTGTTTTTTTAAGGGGTTGTTATACAATTAAAATCTAAGGATCATAAGTGCAGTGCCGCAATCTGTCGACTGATCTGAACCAAGTACTCCGCCATGCTTTTGAAGTTATAGCGCACTTCAAAATCTTGAATCTGTTCAAACCAGTTGAAGTGAGGCAGCTCTTCCGAGATCCATCGGAACTTTTCAGGGGTATAGTTGTAGTAAAGGTCATGGGTGCGGTAAATCAAGTCCTGAAGTTTAGCAAATTCTTTACTGGCTTGTTTCTCGATAATGGCGCGAGGATTGCGCTCGTAATAGCGATAGAGATAGTCCAGATGATTCGATGTAAGCTCAAGATAGGTAACAATCAAGTACATATAATGAGGATATTTGTAGCCCATACGATTGATGAGCCTTCGTAAAAAGTTAGTATATTTGTTGATTGTCATCTCTAAAGGCCGGATCTGGGCAATGAGTTTTTTGTCTTTTGTATCAAAGACTTCCTGAGTGATATCTGCCATCTGTTTAAGGACAAGAAAGCTTCGTTTTAGAATAGTGGGAAACTCTTCATCCAGTTGCTTGGAGATGGATTTGATCAGGACATGGTGGGAACTGGTTTCAACAATCTCAAAGCCGATGATGTTCGTTACGAAGCGCTCAATGATGGCAAGCGCTTTGGTGTCTTTAAAGGTGAGTCTGACTTCGTCATAGCCAGATAGATAAGCTGGTTGTAAGACCCGCCAGACGTATGCGACAGTAGGGGAGATGACCTCAATCGTGATTTTGCGCTCGTACATCTCAGCCGTGGAAGTCACAAGAAGTTTATTCCAAAGAAGGAAAGCTTATGGCAAGTGCAAATCAAGAAGGAAAAGAAGAAACCTTGATATTCAATTTGGATCAGCTTTCATGTCCGTAAAACCCAAATCGTTCTTCGCCGCATTGGATGGCACTAATACCTGTAGGGTTATTCTCTTGAAAGGCAGCATGACTTTTGAGGTCTTGTTCCGAAACAACGCAATGCTCAGGGGGGTGGCTATGGAGGCTGACGAGGGTTTCAGGTGGGCAAGGAGCAGCAGTCACATGGTAGACAGAGTCAGAGTACGTTTCAGGCCAGTAGATCTCTTGTAAGTAATAAGCACTTCCTTCTTGTTTTCCGAGAAGGCAGGCTTTGTATTCTCTAGTTTGTAGGGTTCGGTACATGCCTTTGAGTTGGTTATAAACTTCAGAGTTAAATACAATGCGTTTTTGGTTCCAGGTAATTTCGTAGCCGTTGGGGGTTTGGGTGTTGATGCGTCCGTTTAGGTACAGGAAGAGTTCGGGGAGGAGGTAGTTGAAGAGTAAGATAATAAGAAAAATACTGACGAATATAATAATGGGTTTTCTCCAGGGTTTAGGAACAGGGTCGCGGAGTGCTTTCTCTAGGATTTCTTGGTGAAGGTCTTGGTTGTTCACAGTGGGTTCATACCTCGTTGCTTGCAACGGTATCCATCACTGTGGACATCAAAAACATGTTTCGCAGTTTGATTCGGATGAGGTTTTTGATTCATAGGAGTCCACAGAGTTTGGCTAGGGAGACGCAGTGTTCAAAAATAATCTTGAAGAGGTAGTAAATAAAGGCCAGGATAAGGAGGCTGATGAAGATCATGACAGGGTAGGTCGTGTTGGGGTGTTCGGTGATGTTTTCGTACATCCAGTCTGAAAAGTTTTGTTGTAAGGCTTGAAGCTCCCGGAGCATGTCTCTTTTTAGGGGCTTTAGTTTATGAGTTTTTCGATACTTGGTATTTATTTAGCATCCTAAGGTCAAAATCCTTACAAATGGTTTATCTGGTGCGTTGCGAGGGGTCGCCCCATACGGGGACGCAGCACTTGGGCCTTTGACATCAGGGATTTTGAAGCGTCTGAATTCCGCCATAGAAGATAAGAGTGTGCGGAATTCTGATCGCTGTCAAGAACTAGGTTCTTGAAGATGCTAAATAAATTCGATACTTTTATATAAAACGTTGCAATTGCAGGGTGATCATGAAAGAGTCTCATGGAGAGCATCACCCTTTGAAGAAACGTTCTCGTACGGTTTGGTTTGTCGTGGGTGCTCTGGTTATTTTAGCGGCTCTTGGATACGCCTATTATTGGACGACGGGAAGTCCTACACGTACGGCCTTTCTGAATGTAGAAAGCGGCGTGGTTGAGGTGGATCAGGGGAAGGGTTGGCTTCCAGCTAGGGATGGGATGGATTTGAAGAAGTCCGATAAAGTGCGCACCTTAGATGGGCAAGCAACGATTGTGATTTTTGAGAGCATTCTAGTCAGTTTGGATGAGAATACTGAAGTCCTAGTCGATTCTTTAATCAAGGAGAAAGTGGCCATCCAGCAGCAGAAAGGGAGTACTTGGAATAAGGTAACGGGCTTGAGTGGAGTGCAGAGTTATGAAGTCTCAACTCCCAACACCGTAGCTACGGTTCGAGGTACTGCTTTCGGAGTGGATACAGGTGCCGAGGACTCAATTGCGGTAGGGGAAGGAAATGTAGGAGTTTCTTCAGGCGGTCAAGAAGAAAATGTGGCTGCTTTCGAAAAGGTTTTTGGCAAGAAAGGAAACCTGGCAAAAAAAGAGTGGTCTGCTGATGACAAAGTAAAGTTTAAGAAGCGTTTGACGCGTCATCTGGTTCACTTAAAGAAGTTGCGTTGGGCAGAGTTGGAAAAGAAGCGTCCGTTAGTGGAAAAATTAAAGGCTAAGTACAAGGTAACCGATGTAGACATCAAAAAGTTCTTTGAGGACGTAGACGCAGGCAAGCAGGATGACACAAAAATCATAGATAAGGTTCCATTAAATTCTGAGGCCGTGCATAAGATCAAGCGTTTGAACGATCAGATTAAGAAGGAGCAGCGGTTGCTGTCATCTTTAGATGCATAAGTACGCTTGGCTAGGTTGGGGTTTAGGAGTTGGTTTGTTCTTATCGTTATTGTTCTCTGTAGGAGTTTTTTCAAACATTCAGCTTAAGCTTTCAGATAGCTTGTATGGGGGGAGAGCGTCACTAGACAGTGTGGTGATTGTGGCCATTGACGATCCTTCATTGCAAGAGCTTGGAAGGTGGCCTTGGCCTCGTTCGTTGTTTGCTAAGGCCGTTTATGAATTGAACCAGAGTAAGGTCATCGGAATTGATGTGGCTTTCTTCGAGTCTTCTGATGAAAAAAACGATCAAGAACTGGCTGAGGCGTTAAGGGCTTCGGGTAGAGTGGTTTTGCCGGTAGAATACTTATCTTTTTCTTCAGAAAACAATCAGGTCTTGGGGAAGAATGTGTTGTTGCCAGCAGGAGAGTTAAAAAAGGCGGCAAGAGAGTTGGGTTACATCAATATCATAACGGACAGGGATGGAGTGACGCGTGCAGTGAATATGGATGTGCAGGGAGAGTATAAGAATTTCGCGATCGCTTTATACGAGTTGTTTTGGAAGAATTCGCTCGAGGATCTCTCTTCAAGGTTTTTGGTTAATTTTGTGGGGCCTCCGGGTAGTTTCAAGTACGTTTCATTTGCCGATGTGGTCCAGGGGCGTGTGGAAAAGAATGTGTTCAAGGATAAGATGGTGTTGATCGGCTCTACCAGTCCCGATATGCACGATGATTACTTTGTTCCGACGAGTCATGGGAAGGCCATGCCGGGTGTGGAAATCCATGCCAACACTTTGCAAACCTTGATTACAGGGCGTTCTTTGACCCCTGCTCCCAAAGGACTAACCATATTAATGATCTTTGTGATTTGTGCTTTAGTGGCGCTAGCGGTAGAACGCCTGCACGTAGGCTTTTCCTTGTTGATCGGTTTTGTGTTGGTTGGTTTGAATGTGTTTGTGGCCTTATGGATTTTCAATTACGGAGTGCTCTGGGAATTGGTGTACCCTCCCTTGTCAGTCGTGTTCACGTTCATCCCGGTTTTAGGGTATCATTACTTGACGGAGCGTAAGGAGAAGCGCAAAGTGATGGGGGCCTTCAGTAAGTACGTCTCGCCGGTTTTAGTCGGGGAACTTATGAAGCATCCGGAGAAGTTGAAATTGGGTGGTGACCGAAGAAACATCACTGTTTTTTTCTCAGATATTCGGGGTTTCACCAGCATTTCAGAAAAGCTTTCTCCTGAGGAATTGGTAAAGTTGCTCAACCAGTACTTGTCGGCCATGACGGAGATTGTCTTGAAAAACCGAGGTTTAGTGGATAAGTATATTGGGGATGCGATCATGGCATTTTGGGGGGCTCCTTTGGATGAGGAGCAGCATGCTGAGTTGGCCTGTTGGACAGCGTTGGAGATGAAGGATAAATTGGAGGAGCTCAGAGGAAAGTGGGTAAAGCAAGGTTATCCTGAAGTAAACGTCGGTGTGGGATTGAATACAGGGGATGCTGTAGTGGGGAACATGGGATCTTCAGAAAGGTTTGATTACACGGCCATGGGGGACACGGTAAATCTGGCAAGTCGTTTGGAAAGCTTAACTAAACAATACGGGGTTATGATCCTAGTGAGTGAGTCCACAAAGAAAACAGTGGAAGAGGGTTTCGTAACGCGCAAGTTGGACATCGTCGCAGTAAAGGGAAAGAAGACAGGCGTTACAATCTACGAGCTTGTCGGAAAGAAGGACGAGGTGGATAAGAAAACCTTGCAGCTCATCGATCATTTCGAAGATGGTTTTGCGCTCTATCAAAAAATGAAGTGGAACGACGCCATAAAAGAGTTCGAGCGTTCATTGAAAGTAAAGCACGACAAGGCTTCAGAGCTCTTCATCGAGCGCTGTCACGCCTTCATGAAAACCCCTCCACCTAAGGATTGGGAGGGCGTCTGGGTGATGACGACCAAGTGAATCAAGCTTCCATTTCTGTGTAAAGAATTCTTTTTTTAATGCCATACGTTCCGATTAAGAGGTGTAGGGCGGTGTTCAGAAAGACATCAAACGTAGCTGAGTAGAGTAAAACGCAGGTGATCCCCCATAAAGTGGTGGGGATTGTTTTTGTTCTCCATTGATTGTTATTATGAATATGTCCAAGGACATAGAATGGAACAATAAGAATGAGAACGGTTGTAAGATGGTAGAATGAAAGTAGGAGCAGGACAGCGGATGTGATGCAGACTTGTTGTAAAAAAGAGGAGAACAAGTACAAAAAGCTGAATTTGCCGATAAATCGAAAAGAGCCTAAATAGATGAGAAAAAGAAGTCCAAGTGCAAAGCCTGTTGTGTGAAGTGGATAGCTTAGTTTGTTTTGATAAAGGAAGTATTGGTTGAGAAGGATGGAGATAATGATGCCCGAATGGATGGTCGTGAATTGAACACAGTTCTTTTTTCCATGCTTTGTTTTATGGAAGATGACTATAATCAGTTTTCCTACCGGTCTTGAGCGAGCCGAAGGCGAGCGATGACCGGTGGTGAAAAGGTTTAAATTCTAAGGTTGTTGGGTTAGCTAAGAAGCGGACCGAAATCAAAAAAGCACCTCTCCAGACTTTATGGGCTGGAAAGGTTAAAGGCAACCTGCCGAGTGGATCATGATCCTTGCTTCTTTTTAATGTTTTTGTTTTAGTGTGAACTATATTCTTTTGAAAAATTAATTGATGAGGTGATTCTTTTATGAAAACAAATCCAACTAGATACAGCTCTGCCGTCGGTGAAGTATGGGTTATGATGACCATAAAAGTCAAGTATTGCCACGATGTTTTTGATAAGCAAGCCATCCGTGAGTTTACAGATGCAGTGCTCGCAGAAGCACTGAATTACTACCAAATCCAGTGGAGAAAGAAAAGCTTCGACAGCAACCATGTGCACACCATTCTCGACTTAGGAATTCGTAGCAAGACAGAAGTAGCGAAACTGCTCAAAGGTTTCACAGCACCCAGAATCTTCAAAATGTTCCCCTGGCTTCGAAGCAGACTCTTTCGAAGCCACGGTTTCTGGAATCCTGCCACGGACTGCAGAACAGGAGACATGCACTTCTACGAAAAATACTTAGACCGACAAAAATACGGTCAACCAGAAGGTCAAGCAAAGCTCTTCGTCTTTTTCTAGACCCGGCCGCCCCCCTGCATGCCTCCGGTGTTGAACACCTTAAAACTTATCCATAAATGATCACCGGTGGTGGGCGGCCGCGTTGACTTACCTTCTCATAAACCCTTCTGAACGCTGTTTCCAAGCCTTTCCAGGCTTTAAAGCTTTTAGAGTAATTTACGGATTTTATGGGCGATCCGGGCGGGGTATCGTGTCAGGTATTTTCGCAGTTGGTTTCGGTTTAGTTTTTTCCGGAAGGTTTGGAGGAGTTTTTTGTCAAGGGGTTGGTTGAAGTAGGCTAGGTCAATGAAGGTTTTTTCTAGGTCGGAGACTGGTACGTACCAGTTTCCGTATTCTTGGTATTCAAAGCCGAAGAAGTGGTCTGGTTTAATCCTTCGAATCAGGATGTGGCTCCCAAAGACCGTTCGCATTCCGGTTCTGACTTTTCTGGGGGTTAAAAGGATGACGTTGGTTTCTTGTTCCCAAAGGTGGTGGATGCTAAGCGCTTCTTGCAGGCCGAGGTAGGCAGGTTTAAGGCAGAAGGCAAAAAGGAGGGGGTCGTCATGGATGGAGTAGTTTCCTCGGGTAATTCGTTTGAGTTCTCCTCGTTTGACGAGGTTGTGGACTAGGAGGTGGGCGTAATGGCTTTTTTTACCCAGCATTTTTTTAATGGAGGAAAGCGTAACAAGGGGGGTTTTCTTGCAAAAGGCTCTTACCTGGGTGAGGTATTTTATTCTTCCCATTCTTCTAAGTACCTCAGCATTTCTTTCGCAGTGGGGATGGGGCCCGTGATGATAAGGGCTTTGAGGTTCTTTTCATCTTCAATTTGAATCTCTTTGAGTTTCTTTAGGTCAAGGTTCTTCTTGTTTTTTAGGTATTGAACGAGGAAAAAAATGTCATAGAGGTCGCGGATCTTTTTTCTTTTAAGGAAGGCGGCTTTTTTTTCTTCGATTAAGTCGGATGGGCTTAGGGTGTAGACATGCGTAAAGGTTCCTTGTGCGGTTTCGTATTCTTTTAGGGCAGCATTTTGTTTTTGGACGAACAGGGCTTCGAACCGTACCGGTACGCGCATGAATTCAAGTAGGGAGTAGAGTGAATGTTCCTTTATTCGTTTCTTGACGATCCGGAACCCTTTTTTTGAAAGGCTTTCAAAAAAAGCGTTTAGGGGCTCTTTCCGGGGCAGGTAGGCATCAATGTCTTCGGAGAAGCGATTGCCTTGGTAGCA
>DATDWO010000040.1:0-3876 GCA_035289665.1 Candidatus Nanoarchaeia archaeon | reverse complement strand
GAGCGAACTCGCTCAACTCATTGTCGATACGGTATCGTGCCATATCGATGCATTCGGCGGGGTTTCACCCCCCCGAATGCTTCTTACCTTTCCCCCTTTATCTATTTTTCGCCCCTCAAAAGCCTACTTTCGGAATCTCTGGAAGATGACGAGCTACAGCGTGAGGTATTAGCCAATGCCCTAAGGAACCGAGGATATGAGGTCATAGAAGCTGCGGATGGGCAAGAAGCCTTAGAAAAAACAGAGGGCACTGTAGATGCCGTTGTCACGGACGGTAACATGCCTGAGCTCGGTGGCCATGAACTTATCTCCCAATTAGCTGATCGGAGGTGGACAGTACCTATCATGTTTTATTCCGGCAAAAGTTTAGATCGAGAAAGAGTCGCCGATTATAGGGGGATAGTTGTGTATCAGGATAAGGGGAAGTCAGACTTAAATTTAGATGAAACAGTCGACAGAATTGTCGCCTTGATAGAGGGTAAAGGTAACGTTTAAATACATGAAAAAAAGCCCCGGTGGATGCCTTGTGATATGTGTGGAAACGCAAAAACAGAAGCCGTCTGCTCGATAGAAGGCTCTGAATTAACTGTATGCGGCCCTTGTTCTAAGTATGGCCAATTGGTGCGTCGTGTATCCCAGCAACCGTTTCCTCGAAAGAAACCAGTCATCCATGAGCGGGTGGAGAAAGTGGAAGACATTGCAACTAATTTCTCTCAACTGATTCGCAAGAGTCGAGAATCCTTGAAGATGACCCAGGAGGACTTCGCAAAAAAGATCCAAGAAAAGGTGAACACACTGCATAAGTGGGAAACAGGTCATTTGAAGCCAGACTTACAAACCGCAAAGAAATTGGAACGAATGTTGAACATCAAACTAGTCACGTCTGTTTCCAATCAAGAAGAAAAAATTGATCACAAGTCTAAAAGCGTAGGACTAACCATCGGAGATATTCTCAAAGTTTCTTAAGGAATATGTTTATAATCTAAACTTAAATCCCAGTAATATGAAAACTGTTATTTTTTCTGAAAACTGTTATTTTTTCAGATCGGGACGGCACGGTCAATAAAGATGAAGATTATTATCTAGGGTCAGAGCCTTATTTATAAAGTCAAAGAAAAACAGTCAAGCCTTCTTAATCAAGTAATATCTACATTGCCCATAGGTCCTGTTCAGCAGTAAATGGTTATGAGTCATATAATAAATAAAATCCGTGCGGTCTTTCAGGCATTTCTCTGAATCATCATAACAAACCAAGTCGCATTCATTGATGTATGCATACTTAACGCCGCTTCGTCGGAAGTATTTTCCATAGGCCTCATCAAAGGGTTCGCGATACATAACAAGGAGCTTGTGGTCGGTAAACGCTGCCAAGGCAGGATGAGTGGTTAAGACAAATCCTGGCTCGGAAAGAAAAGAGTAATGCTCTCGAGCAAGTTGTTTGTATTCCACCGCGTTGTACGGCCCAAAATCAGTAAGAGGCTGGGAAAGAGTGTGGCGTAAGAAGAGTAGACTGATGATAACCGATACCAGAATCAGTTGTGCAATGATCCAGCGCCTCCTGCTGAAAGTGTATTCTAATCCTTGAGCGGTAAGGATGCAAAGGTAGGGTAAAAAGATCAAAAGGTAACGGGGTTCGCGGCTCTCTTTTAGAGCAAAGTAGATGAAGTAAAAAACACAAGGAAGCAATAAAAGGATCAAAGTAGAGTATCTTTTTTTACGCATCGAGTCGTAAATGGAAACCACTGCAAAGGGGAATAAGTATATCTGTAGGAATAGAAAAACAAGGTAGAAGTATCGTATGTCTACATAGTTTGGAGGTGCTGTCTGAATAACTTCCATGGCATGAAAGATCGGTCCTAAGAAGCTATGGAAGTAAACCTTATTAGTGATTAAGTAAATAAAAATAGGCAAGGCAAACCCGGTTCCGAGAAAGACTGTTTTTCGTAGGAATTCCTTAAGGGTTTGTTGTTTCTGTGCCAAAGATAACAACAGATAAGCTCCAGCAACGCACAGCATAAACCCTTGGGGAAACCGAGTGAGGAAGCTAAGCCCGATAAAGAGTCCGGAAAAGAAAGTATGTTCTTGAATTAAGAACAAGATTCCCAGAAGGGCAAGAAGTAGGCTAGGAATGTCAGATAGGACTTGGCTGCTGAGGAACAGGTAAGTGGCGCTGGTTGCAAGAAGAGCCACTGAAAGAGTTCCCACCGACCATCCGGAAAACTGCTTTCCCAGCTTGTAAATAAGGAATAAAGTGGCCAGGGAAAAAAGGATCGCAATAACGCGGGCAGTGAGCAGGAAGGGAAGACCTGCTTTCCAGAAGATTCCGAGAAAAAGGGGTAAAAATGGGGGTCGAATATTTTCCCACAAGCCTACTTCTCCTGATGAATAAAGATGTTTGGCCATTCCTAAATAAACTCCAGAGTCCCACCAAACGTAATCGTAATAATAGAAAAGGTATCCTTGAACTGCAAGGAAGAATAAGAGGATACTTAAAAAAATCCAATGCTGCGTTTTCATGGTTGCTTCTTTTTTGACGTGGGTTGTGTTGAAGAGGTAACTGTATGATTAATAAGGGCTTGAAGTTCATCTTTATCGATGAATCCGGTGTGAGGGATCTCGTTGAGGATGATGAAGGGTGCAGGATGAACCTTATATCTACGTTTGATAACGTCAAGGGCATTGCTTTTGAGGTTGATATCGAAGCTGTACACATAGAGATTAGGGTAGATCTTTCGTAGGTAGGACAGAATAAATCCTTGCTGTTCGCATTGTGAACAGTCTCCTTGATTTGAGTAAAAGTATAAGACCAAAGTGTCGTTTCGTCCACATTCCTTGTTGACTTTTTTGAGGAATCCCCAGTGCCTAAGTTCCAATAAAGAGTAGTACTGTTTGAGGCGGATGACATCCTCATTATCCGTTCCAAGCACATTTTCCATGTAATCCAATCGGAGGCTGATGTCATACAGCTCATCGGTCAAGGAAGTTACGTTAACATAGCTACAAGGGTCCTGAGCTAAAAGGGAGTATTGCATTTCGGCATCCAGGGTGTGAGTTTTGAGGTCTTCCTGAAGGGTAACAAGGTTAGAGAGTTTTTTCTCAGTGTTATAGCTTCCAATAATCAATCCAAGCACAAAAACAGCTGTAGTCAGGAAGAAAACGATAATGTAGCGTCGAGTACGGAGTTTCTTTCGTGCATCCATAAGCAACGAGAGAGGAAAGGGTTTTATAAAGTTATTCAGCCGAAAAAGAGTAGAAAGCAATATACTTACTTAGAGACAATGAGGCCGCCAAAGAAGTCATGGGTAAAGACCACCTTCCCTTTATATCGAATCATCTCATTGCCATTAAACTTTTGAATATTCCCCTGCCATTCACACATATACTCCCACTCTTCGTCTCGAAACGACGTAGGTCCTCTTGGTTGAAATGTCTTTGATTTTTCTCCGGTAGACAATACCTTTTTTAGAAACGAAAAGGTTTTATGTGCAAATCCCTCATCCCCTTGATGCTCTGGAGCCATACCACCCCCATACAGTTGTGCCCAAAAAGGTTTGCCTTGAAACCAAACCATCTCTCTACCCCAAGATTGAAAAAAGCCAGTATAGCTATCTTTATAATTCCAATCTCCTTCTTTAAACCCTAATTCTTTGAAGCCATGCTCTGTGGGATCCGTTTCCGAACCGCCGCCTGCATAGGTGACGAGACTGGCTTTCCCTAAAAAGAGGTTTAAGGCAACTATAGGAAATGACAATAATTTTTATACAATAGTTGCCATTTCCTATAGCACAGTAAGCGAAGCTTACTGGCTCCCAAAAAGCTACGCTTTTTGTGGATACAGTGACACAAACAAATATTGTCTAATTATTTGTGTCACTG
>DATDWO010000039.1:0-5933 GCA_035289665.1 Candidatus Nanoarchaeia archaeon | reverse complement strand
GGGTAAGAGTGTGGTAGTATTCGGATTTTATTTTATGGATGAGTTGTTTGAGGCGTTGAATGCGTAGGTCGGTCTGGTTCAAGCAAACCTTCATTCCGTTTTTAGGGTTTGTTTTCATTTGAGTTTTCCTTGGGCGTTGTGTTCAGTCACCCAGATGGTTCTTGGGTCGCGGTGTAGTATTTTTGCAATCTGGCTGTAGCGGAGTTTGTGTTGCGCTCGTAAGTAATGAGTTATGGTTTCTAGGACGCTTAGTTTGCGCTCAGAAAAGATGGATAAAGGGAGGTGGTGGGGGGTGGGGGAAGCAGTAAGAAGTGCAGGATATTTTTGTTGGCTGGCATGGTACGCCCCCCAGACCGTGCGGTAAGTGCGATTCAGTCTACGCGCAATTTCTTTGAGTTCGAGTCGTTGGTTTTCTTTGAGGTATTTGGTGATGGTTTCAAGGCCGCTGAGTTGTCGAGTAAACACGCTGCTGGGAATGGTGGTTTCAATCTGTTGGAGTTGTTGGAGAATGTCTTCGTAGCTGAGGTTGTGTTCTTTGCGTAATAGAGCATAAGCTTCTCTAAGCTGTTGAAGTGTTTTCTCTTGGGTTGTTGCTGTTTCCTTCACGAAGCGCCCACGGAACGGTTATAGGGGCTTTTTGACATATTTGTATTTATAAGTCTTTTTATTTAGATATATAAGTATTATATTTTGTATATATAAGTAAAAATAAAAAGAATAGTTTGTATATATAAGAAAAAATTTAGTTAAATAAGTAAAAAATACCATAAAATAAGTCTTATTAAATAATTTACTATATAGAAAATAATATCAAACGAAAGGAGATAAGCTTTATAATCCAAGGTGCTTTTGAATAGAAAATGGAACGCTTTTTCCCCTGGATGGAACAAGGGTACAACCATGTAAACCCTTACTTAAGCCGCTTTTCGATAGCCATCTTAATCTTATTGATCGGCTTTATTTTAGGAAAGCTGGTCAGTCGCTTCGTTTTAAGGGTGCTGAATGAGCTCTATTTAGACAAAGCCTTGAAAAAAACAGTGGGGATAAAGCTTTCTGTCTCTAAGTTGCTGAGTGGTTTTTCAGCGTTCATCGTGTATTTTGTGACCATCATCCTGTTTTTGAATAGTTTAGGGTTGACCACGGCTATTTTGAACGCGATCGCAATCGGCGTGATTCTCTTGGTAGTAATTTCCATCGCATTGGCGGTTAAGGATTTTGCTCCAAACTTAGTTGCAGGCCTCGCCATTCATAAGAAAGGAAGAATTAAGATTGGCGATCAGATCGAGATGCAGGGAATCAGTGGAAAAGTAGTAGAGGTCAGCTTATTGGATACACAGATTCGAACTTCAAGTAGGGATGTGGTTTTCATCCCCAACGCCACCTTGATGAAGAATGTATTGAAAAAAAGATAAATTTGAAAAAAAGATAAATTTGAAAAAAAGATAAATAATAGAGAATCAATGGTTGATGACGTGTTTCTTATGTAGAGTCGCCTTGACCTTAACAGGAATGGTAAGCAGTTGGCTGTTCATGTTTTCAAGAAGGCTTAAAACGCCGAAAAGTTCAGTCCGAACAAAAGGAGGTAGGTTGATGTCATTGCTGATGTCATCGAGGTCAGCAAGGCTTTGGTTGAGCTTAAGGTGGAGGTCTTGGGTGTTATCCAGGCCTTGTAGGATGGTGCCAAGTCGGCTTCGGATGTTTTTTGGGACGTTATTATCACCGATTAAGTTGTTGAGTGCATCTTGGACTTCGTTTTTTGTATTCATTTCCCTTCACCTCTGTTTTCATTTCCTTTGATGTTCTTGAGTATTTCGTCCTGTAAACCTTTTGTTTTCTCTCGGAATTTCTCCTCTTGTTTTTCGAGTGTCTTAATGCGGAGTTGAATGGTTTCTTTCTTGTCGTTTAAGTCGTTCTTAATCTTTTCTTTTCCAACTTTGACCATGAGGTTTCCGATGATTTTAAAGCTTTCTTCACTCGTCTCGATTTCGCTTAAGGCGCTTTCAATTTCTAGGTTTTGGTTTTGAAATTGTTGTTTCTGCAGTCCAAGGTTTTGCAGGTTTTGTTCCAGCATGGATAACTGGTTGATCTTGTTCTCGGTTTCAGGGTCAGGTTTATTGGATTCCATGCGTGCCTTTATAAGATTCCTTGTTATTTATGCTTTTCTAAAACTTGGATGGTTTTTTCGTTCACGCTGAGGACCTTGGCAATGCTGTTGATCACGGTTTTTAAGGCCGTGGCATCTTGGGCTTCAATATGAAAGGTGTAATGATCTTGGTCTTTTGTTAAATGATACTGTGCGCGTTGGTTGATGTTTTTTTCTTCAGGTTCAAATACTTTTTTAAGGTCAGTTTGAGTGTGCACTTGAATCTGGGCGGTGTACATGGTTATAGCAAATTGGGCCAATTTTAAAACTTTTGCACAATTTGCTATGCTAGTGAATCGCGCTATTTATTGTATATTTATGAGATTCGCTATCAGCGAGCAAGGACTTTCGTGGAAGTGGCTCTTTCTTTGAATAGGATCTTGCTGCCGCAGTAGATGCATCGAACTTTTTTCTTTACATGCTGTTGGGCTACGGTTTTATTGCAAAAAAAACATTTGTATTCGCTCATGGCATCCTCGTTTCATAAGTGGATTCCTTGGGAATCCGCTGCAGGGTCCTAGGGGTGTGCTCAGAAATCAGGGATTTCTGGCACGCTGAAGAACTTCGTTCTTCGCGTCGCAGGAGTTTGCTCCTGACGACGCCAAGAGCATTGCTCTTGAGCGCAACCCCTAGATGAGTACCCGCTCATGTTTTCCTCTATTGTTTTTAACGGTGTTCGGTTTGGACAACGACTTTGATGGGGTTTAGTTTGCCAACAGTGTAAGCTTTATTGGTGAACGTGCTCTCGCATTTTCGGCATTCCCAGATGCCTACAGCAATGCGCTTAACCTTGACAAATTGACAATAGGGGCATTTGTGGAGTTTGTGCTGTTCCTGTTCGATTTTGCCGAGTTTTTCTCGTAGCCTTCGGCCGTATCGTGCGCCAAATCGCTTAACAGAACCATAGACGTTTTTTTTAGTCATTGTGCATGCCCCCTTTTAATGTCAGAATTCCGCCAATTGAGCATAAAAAGTGGGTGGAATTCTGAGCATGCTCAATAACCACGATGAATTCTATAATGGTGGTTATTGACAGGTGATCTTGAGGGTCTTTTTAAACTTTTGCTTTCTTTTTTAGAGAAGGAAAAGTTCAAAACGTTAGTTTTGTAAACTTATTGGTTATCTTCGAGATGAGATTCCTTGAGCGAAGGTGTTTAGGCTAATGATTCCATAATAAACAAGACTGATCCATAAGAGAGTGGGGGCAAAGGGGTGTTGGAGCAAGGTGAAGGCCAAATAGATGGAGATCGCATGCATGCTGCACTTGGTCCAGAGGTTTCCCCGATATTTTTTATAAGTTTGGAGCCAGATACCGCTCCATTTGAGAAGAAATAGGGTGCTGATAAAGATCACATACCAAATGGGAACATAGTGGTAATAGCTGCTTGCAAGAAGAGAGACAGAGGCAAAGATGGTGTCCGCAATATAATCAAAATATCTCCCAAAATCAGTTTCTTGGTGGAGTTTCCGAGCTACCCATCCATCAGCGTCCGTGGTCCATGCAATAAGCATTAGGATAAAAGCCGTTATGGGTTTTCCTTGAGATAAGGTATAAACAAACAAAGGAGCGAATAAGATGCGTGATAGGGTAAGTGCATTGGGCAGGTTGAGAAGACCTTGTCTTTTCATGGTTGGATTTTTGTTTTCGTATATTTTAAGCTTTGCTTTTGGCGAAAATTTATAAAAAGGAGCTTTGTTAAGATGGTTAGGTGTTATATGGATGTGTCTTCTGGAAAGCAAGGGTTGATTCGATCAAAACCTAAGAAACTGGATCTTTCAGATTGTACATTAGTGGATATGCATTTTCATTCAAAGTATTCGTATGATAGTAGAAGTACCATAGCTAAAATTTTGAGTCGTGCAAAGAAATTGAGGGTGGGCGTTGCCATTACTGATCACAATCAAATACAGGGTTCCTTAGTGGCATTGTCCCAAAAGGATACTTTGGTCGTTCCAGGGGTTGAGTTAAAAAGTAAGGAGGGTGTTCACATCTTAGCATATCCTTATTCGAAAGGAGATTTGATTGAACTGGAAAAGAAGTGTATAATCCCTTTTATGGATAAAAGTTTAAGCCTGAGCATTTCAGTCATAGATCTGCTAGAAAAATTGAAGGGGATCAATTGCCTGGTCGGAGCGGCACATCCGTATTTTAGTTATGTGGGAATTCAAACAGCAAGGCTCGAGAAGAATTTTATGAAGAGTCTTGACTGCGTGGAAGTCTTGAATGCCAGTTCATTGAAGAAGATGAATAACAAAGCGTATCGATGGGCGTTAGAGGAGGGTAAGGGCTTAATTGGCGGATCAGATGGGCACAGGGTAATGGATTTAGCAAAGACCGTAACAGGGGCAGAAGGAAAAGTAAGTGTCGAAGAGTTTTTAGAAAGTATTCGTAAGAGGCAGTCCTTTGTGATTGGTAGGGAGTCAAACCTGTTATCAAAGACTTTTGAAGCAGTCTCAAAAGAGGCGTATATCTTAACAAGTCCAAAAGGGATGAAGGTGGTGCATGGCAATTTGAAGCTTGCCTTTGGTCATTATAAATATAAGTTGAAGGATTGGGTCGAGAATCGTAAGAAGATGAAATCTCGTGTGTAGCCATAAGTATTAAAAGCTAACATTCTTTTTCACGTTTGTGCCCAGGTCGCATAATCTGGTACCTCATGGCTCTATAGGCTGTGAAGCGGAAAAGTGCGCCGGTCTTGAAGTGGCGGAGTCCTTCAATGGATCCGACATGCTAAAATGGTTAAGCAATTTTTGAGATGGGGGGGTTCGTAAGGACTCCGACATGCCAAAAATTGTTTACAATTTTTGAGCACCCTGGAACCGTAGGTTTCAGGGCAGAAGTCAACCGGTCCCTCTGGGATTCTCGGTTCAAACGAATTCAACGCGCAAGCGTTGAAATTCTGAACGTCCGGGCCTGGGCGCCTTTTTTCTAGAAATCTTAAGCCGCTTTTCCCACTCGGTGCATATGAGTAATAATCTCTTTATAACAAGTAAAAAACCCAGTTTCTTTGTAGGGTATTTTGTTGGTTTGACAGTAGTGTTTGATGACCTCTTTTGCTTTTTTGAGGTATTTGCGGGACATGTTGGGGAAGAGGTGGTGTTCAATTTGGTAGTTGAGGCCTCCAAAAATATAGTCTTTGAGAAGGGAAGGGGTTAAGTTGCGTGCAGTAATGACTTGTTTTTCTAAGTAGGATAATTTGTCGGTTGGTTTGGGGAGGGGCATTCCGACGTGGTTGGGTACAAAAACAAGGGAAGCGTATAGGCCTCGTACCAGGGTGCCAATGGCATAGAGGAGCATCGCTTTCCAAAATCCGATGAAATAGCTGGGGATGCCAACCCATAATAGGATATGCATAAAGAGTCCAATGAGTTCAATGACTTTTCTTTTTAAGGGGCATTTTAAGATGACGTATTGGAAGGATTTTCGGGTCATGTCAAAGACGCTTAGGGCATGGAGGGGGACGAAAAAGGCGATTTGATATTTAGTGATCCATTTGAGTAGTCCTTTTCGGCTGCGTGCTTGTGTTTCATCGTAAGCAAATACTTGTTCAATGTCAGGGTCTCCGGGGTTGAAGTTGGGGGACCTATGGTGGGCATTGTGTTTGCTCTCCCAATGCTGTATAGAAATTCCATTGATGAGGGTTAAGGAGGTGTATCCGATGATCTGATTAAGCCATTTTTTGGTGGAAATGGCTCGATGACCGGCATCATGTCCGAGGAGTCCAAAGCGGAAGCCTAAGAATCCGAGCAGGCAAACAATCCCGATTTGGAGGTAAAAGTTTTGGAGGAG
>DATDWO010000038.1:0-11465 GCA_035289665.1 Candidatus Nanoarchaeia archaeon | reverse complement strand
CAAAACCGGATCCCTTGTTTTGAAAACAACCGGCTGGTCATCAGGACTAAACATAAAATCCGCCGCACTGATGTCCTCCCCCTCCGGATACACTTGCACAAGCTTTATCGACTTATAATTGTCTGGACTGGTTACGGTAAGCCGCACCCTGCTCCGATACGCTTTCTTATTGATGTTCGCATAAATCGTCCCGACCTCATAAATCTCCACAAGCTGTGAAATGGGCAAACTCACCCATTGATTCTTACTTAGACCCTCCTTTACCAAAGAAAGGCGCTGCTTCAACGCCTCCTCTTTTAAACTCTCCAACCCCTTTTGAATATCCTCTTGGGTAGAAAATGAATACGCTTTCACTGGATCTCCTAACTTTGAAACCACTAACTTCTCAGAAGCCAACCCATCTAGGCCCAACTCATCTGCAGTGACAAAATTCACAAACACGTTTGTCAAATTGTCCGCGTCCTGGGCAACCACAACCCCTATCTGCACCCATAAGAGCCCTAGAACTAACCAGCTGAATCTCATGTTTAGAGGGTACCCCCCCTAGCTATTTAAACTTTTCTCCACACCCCCAAACCCCCCATTTCACCCAGTTTAGACGAAAAAAGCCCATCTATCCACCAAAAGCTTTATATACTTGAAGGCCGTGAAAATAAACGTGATCGGAGGCTAACTAAATGGGCTTTTCTCTCTTCAAGAAGTTCCGAAAATCAGACTACGAAGAAGAAGGAATGCCTGCCGATGACTACGTTGAACTCAGCGGCGAAGGAGAAAGTGCGAAACGTGGCGGCAGCAAAGTCGTTGTACGACCCTTTGTCATTGAAGACTTCACTGATGTCAAAGCCATTCTAGACGTCCTGCGAGAAGGTTATACGATTGCACTCATCAACATCCGACCCTTGAAGGATAAAGACTTGATTGAATTAAAACGAGCCATTAACAAACTCAAAAAAACCTGCGACGCCATTGAAGGCGATATCGCTGGATTTGGTGATGACTACGTCGTGATTGTACCTAGTTTTGCTGAGATTTACCGACAAGGAGCTGCGGCCAAAGGCCAACCCCAAACGGCAGGCATGAAAGATGAACTCGGCGATGAATGATTACTTCTGTACGGAAGCATAGGTTGAACCGTTTAATGCTTGGCAAATAGAAGCTTCAACCCCCAAGCGCACTTCTTCTGCAACTTGATATTGATCAAATACTTCTCTTAATACCCCCCCTGTAAACTGCGCCACTGTCTCTTCACCTAAACCCTCTACAAACTGCCAACACTCTATTGCACGAACGTCTCTTATCGCGACTGCCTTTACTTTGTCTTCAAGAATAGACGCTTCAATTCCCTGAACCAGGTCCTCTACTGACCAAACAGCCATACGTCTTGCGAGAAAGTCCGATCATATAAATCTTACCATAAGCTTTTTAAAACACGTTTTCTTTTGAAGGGATATGGCTGAAAAGAAAAAAGCAGAAGAAGCCGTTGAAGTCATTGAAAATGAGCTCTGCCCCTTCTGCAACGAAAAGAAATTGACTCTTACTGAAGCCGTGCGTGAAGTGCCTTATTTTGGAAATTGTCACCTCTTTGGTATGGACTGTGCAGGTTGTGGGTATCACAAAGCAGACGTTGAACCGGAAGAAAAACGAAAACCAAGCAAGTACACCTTCGAGATCACTTCAGAAGAAGACATGAAAATCCGCGTCGTGAAATCAGCGGACGCTACCGTCAAGATTCCTCACATTGGCTCGATTGAGCCGGGCGAGTTTAGCAATGGCTATGTGACCAATATTGAAGGTGTTTTGAATCGAATCAAAAAACAAGTTGAATTTTTAAGAGATAGTGCTGAAGAAGAGGATCGCAAGAAGGCCAAGAATATTCTTAAAAAGATGACCCGCATCATGTGGGGACAAGAAAAGTGCAAATTCATTCTAGAAGATCCTTCTGGGAATTCATCTATTATTAGCGAGAAGACTGTGATTGGGAAACTATGAACGAGTCTTCTCTTATTTCTTACTTAGGAAAAACAGTTACCGTCAAAATGGATCGCCCCATGGGCAGCAGGCACCCTGACTGCGGATTTATTTATCCTGTGAACTACGGCTTTGTACCTGATACGAAAGCTCCGGATGGAGATGAGATGTATGCTTATGTTTTAGGCGTTTTCGAAGCGGTGGATGAGTTTACAGGAACCTGCATCGCTGTGATTCACCGCACGAATGACGATGATGACAAACTCGTTGTTGTACCAGAAGGAGTTGAATATACAGATGAACAGATTAAGGCGCTGACGGAATTTCAAGAACGATATTTTAAGTCAGTGATCATAAGAAAATAATGATTTCATGATTCCAAAGAAATGGGCTTTTCTTGGCTATCCAATATTATCTGAGCACTTGAGCGTAATATATGGGGGACCTTCTTCTTGATTTCACCTGTAACTATTAATTTCATTGACCCTACGTCTTTTGTCTGAAAAAGAAGGTGATAATCCCACTCACCCGTTACGCAATAGACTTTAACTAACTCTTTCAATTCAAGCAACTTTGGAAGTGTTTCCTGAGGGGTATCTTTTTGATGATCCACACAAATGGAAAGCAGAAAAGAAAGGGGTTTCCCAATTGATTCTGGATTGATGTTCACGCTGAAGTTTTGGATCGTCTTATTCCTGAGCAGTTTGATTATTCTGGCATGTACCGTGGCGTTGGCTAGGTTTAAGCGTTTCGCAATCTCGCTGTAATTGATGCGACCATCCGCTTGCAACATTTTTACAATCTTTCTGTCAATATCATCCATGAAACAGTAATAATTTCATTATTTATAAATATTTCTAAAATTATTACATAGAAATGTTTAAATAGTTTATATATTTTCCATATTTTAAGTGATAAAATGATAAAAAATTCGAAGATCGACTCGGCCTTGCACGTCCTGAAAGGTGCCGCCCAGAACGTACTTGGAACGACGCTCACCACCAACGTCTACGAAGAAGGAGACAAAGGAAGACTCACTGTAGAATGCACTCAAAAACCGACCGAAGAAGATATCCAAGAAGTCGAAGTACAAGCCAATGCCAAAATACTAGAAAATATACCCATCCATACGTTAGAAATGGATCGGACAGAAGCAGAGACCGAATTTGGATCCACCATCTACGACAAGTTCCCCGTACCCTCCCATATTCGACAACTCAGATTGGTACAAATCAAAGACTGGAACATCAACTGTTGTATTGGAAACCATACTTCTACAACCGGCGAAATTGGTCGGATCCAAATACTAAAATATCGATACCGGGACACAAAGAAAGAACTGGAAATATCCTTTTCTATTTAATCACATCACATCCTTCACTTTGCCAAACTCATAGACTTTATCTGAGACGATGTAGAACTTGAAGTCCTTGATGTTTTTGATTAAAGGACTGAGGAACTGCTCTTTGGTGACATCGGTGCCTTCACTTAGGGTGCTGAGACTGGGGAGGATGATGAGGTTCTTGCGCTTGTACTTTCCAACAAGGAAGCATTTGTACATCTCCCGACGAGGGCCGTCCTGAAGGCCGATCGCCGGGTGCTCGTGGCCCATGATGATGGTTTTGGCCTCCTTGAAATCTGAGTCGGTCGGAAGCTTGTGGCCATGGCAGAGATAAAAATCACCCATTTTTATATGATCCTTTACCAGAATGTTTCTTTTTGCCGCAATGGGCAACACGATGGCATCATGATTGCCCTTGATGATCTCAACGATTGCTTTTTCTTTTAGAAAGTCGATGAGACACACAATGTTACGCCACTCAGTCTCTGTGATGACACCGAACTCATGCTTGACATCCCCGATTAGAATGATGTTTTTAGGCTTGGCGGTGCTTATTATTTTTTCCAAGCGAACCAGAAGCTCCTTGAATTGAAACCTAGGGATGAGAACGCCTTGCTTGTTTAACGCTTCTTCCATACCAATGTGCAAGTCTCCAATGACGAGCGTCTGGTGTTTTTTTAAGTGCAAGGTTAAGTCGATGATTTCGACCTCCTCGTCGACCTTATACGGTTCCATGATTTCATGTATGAAGCTTAAGTTTAAATACTTGATTTACCAAAAATAAAAAAAAGAGATGAGAAAGAGATGAGTCAATGCGGGATCTGCCAAAACCACCACGATGAAAACACTAAAACGGTAGTGGTCTGTGGACATCACAAGAGCACCGTCCACTTAGGATGTTGCGTCGACCGATGCAGCCTGGACAAGAGACCTTGCCAGCATGCGATTGGGATCTTTGATAAGATTGGATGAAAATTCTTTCATTTACCTTGGAATTCTTGGCTCGAGGTCAAGGATTTGGGGTCTAATATCTTCTGTATTTGCTCTTCTGTGAGTAGGTGCTCTTCCCGTACCACTTGAGGGATTGATTTTCTCTCTTTCAATGCCTTCTTAACAACTTCTGCTGCCCTTGCATAGCCTATATAAGAATTCAACGCTGTGGCCAGAGATGGACTGATTTCAGCGTAATGCTGACAACGTTCTGTATCTGCCTCTATTCCATTTACGCAACGGTGTGTAAACTCTCGAACTGCATTCGTTAGAATCTCGATTGAAAAATTAAGGTTGAAAGCCATCACAGGCATCATAACATTTAGCTCGAGTTGACCGGCTTGAACGGCCATAGAGACTGCAAGCTCATTTCCGATCACTTGGAAGCAAACCATATTCAGCATCTCGGCCATCGATGGGTTTATTTTTCCTGGCATGATTGAAGAGCCCAGTTGCACCGCCGGCAGCCTAATTTCAGCAAATCCTGTTAAAGGGCCCGAGCAAAGCAAGCGGAAGTCATTCGCGATACGAGTGAGTTCCAAAGCCAACAATTTCAAGGCAGCCGCAACGCTTGCTACTGGAAAATTGGATTGCATTGCTTCGCATAGATCTGGAGCGCAACGAAAATCTACTTGAGTCCATTTTTTTAAATGTTCAACTACTTTAAACCTGTACTCAGGGTGAGTGTTCAAACCTGTACCAGCCGCACTACCACCGATGCCGAGTTCTTCGATGAGCTTTGCCGCTTCCTCTATATGTTCACGAGCTTTGCGTACTGCCACACCATAAGCTGCAAATTCCTGCCCTAGTCGTATTGGAACTGCGTCTTGCAGATGCGTCCTCGAAGATTTTAAAATCGAGTCGAACTCTTTGGCTTTCTGTGCCAAGGATTCCTCCAATTCCCGCAAAGCTGGAAAAAGGTCGTTCAGTAATAAACGGATGCAGATCCGCATCGAAGTTGGGAACACGTCGTTCGTAGACTGTGCCATATTCACGTGATCGTTCGGATTGCATTGGATGTAATCCCCTCGCTTTCCACCTAGCAACTCGATCGCTCGATTGGCTAGAACTTCGTTTACGTTCATATTGAAAGAAGTACCTGCGCCCATCTGAAAGATGTCGACGATGAACTGATCACGTAGTTTTCCGGCCAGTACCTCATCTGATGCCCCGATAATTGCGTCTGCAACTTCATCTTTTAGAAGTCCGAGTTCCTTGTTCGTAAGAGCTGCTGCTTTCTTAACTATCACAAAAGCGTCCACAAATTTCGGATGCGCCCGAAGTTTCGAGATTGGGAAATTCTCAATTGCTCTTTGTGTTTGGATGCCCCAATACACTGTTTCTGGAACTTCCTTGATTCCCAATGAATCTTTTTCTATGCGAACAGCCATCACTCTAAGGATTTTTGCAAATTATATAAATTTGCCTAAAAAAGAGAAAAAAACGGCTTTATGCCAGTCTTTTTATTTCTAGCTCGCTAATGCGTTGCTGCAGGAACTCAATGGTTCTAGCGTTATCCTGCTCTTGCATGATCTCGCCGCATTCTGGGCACTTAAAGTTGAAATCCATGCTCTTCTCGAAATCCATCCGCACACACGCGGTCCGGCACATGTAGAACATGTTATCCACCTCACGCTCTAATCGTTCTTTTAATTTTTTGACCTTGTCCACTCGAATCTTCTCTGAGAGATGAGCGATGTTGTGTTCGTTGAAATCCCAATAGCAAATGTACCAACCCTTAATCTTGTCCTTCTTACGTTTGAAGGTCACGATGTTCTGCTCTAAGAGCTTATACAAGGTGTTACGGGTCTTGTGAATTTCCAAATCAAGTTCTTCTGCAATGATGAATTCTGAAATGTTCTTCTTACCCTGTAAATATTGTACGATCGAGAGGGCTTCTTCTCCTACGAGTTCAGTCACTACATGAGTAGTAAGTGTTTTAGTCGTCTTTTGTCTATTTAGTTTTAACTCAGGCATTTGTTGTTTTCCCATTTTAACCCCCCATTGCTCTCGATAACGAGAGACCTAACTCTGTAACCTTACGCTGTTATAACATATGGTTATAACATTAAACTTGCTGTAAACCCCCCTACTGGATTATCCTTTCCTAGGAATTAGCCTTTATATAGTTTTTGGTTATAGTATATTCTTTTCTACACTTAAATAAGCCATATGTAACCCCCTAAAGGATCTTGCATCAAAAACCAGATAACATAATATATGCACCCTTTCTGGGTCCAATTATATGCCCTTCCTGTTTCTTTTCTTTCTTCGCTCCCCCCATTTAACTTCTCATCTAAAGAGCCTTCCTTCCCTTGCGAAGCATATGCTCCCAATAGTGCCTTTGGACGCTCTGAACTGGCCGCTGAAGATGCCTCCGTCTCCAAAGGCTCCTCCTTATCTGCTTTCTTTTTATAACTTTGCTCGGGAGGCGAACCTTCTTTTTTCTTTCCTTTCTTTTTATTCTTAAATAAAAGATCGTACAACGAATCAGCTAGGTTTTTTTTACTTTTTACCCTTTCTTCAGACTCATCTTTTGACTCAACTCTTGTCTGATCAGATGCAGAAGAATTGCTCACGGGTTCGTATGTGTTTCTATACGGATTACGATACTCCCAAACCACCCTTCCATCTTTTTCGACTGTGCGCTCTAAATCAATTATATCATCCATTGACCCTCCCCTCCAAAATTTTTACTAGACTCGTGCAATAAGAGCCCCAAATTGAACAACCCACCCCTTCATACTCTTTTTTCAACTGACGAGCCTCTGCTAATAACGGACGGTATTTGTCTTTTTTCCTACCGTGTAAATGAAAAACCCCTTCAATCACCGTCTTAAACTGATGATGCAGGTCTTCTAAACGCAATCGTTTCTCACACAACTTAGGGTCTAGAAAAGCTTGTGAATGAACTTCTTCTAATAAACCACGAAAGCGGTACGCCATCCGAACTAAACCATTTTCCTCAGCCACTTCCAAACATAATCTCGTCCTCTTCAGCTCTGCTGAACGATCTTTATTCGAAGGAGTCAATAAAACAGGCTCTAACCTTTCCAATTCACCCTCAAAACATAAAATCAGCTCATTGGTGACCTGTTGATACAGGCGATACGCTTCATACGCCCTCCCCCACTCCCCAAGCTTCTCAGGTTTTACTGGGAAAAACTCCGGAGAGTCCAAATCCTTCCAAGCCTCTCTTAAATCCCTCATTGACTGTGCCCCCTTAATAATCTCCTCTAAGAATTCCTTAGAAGAACCTCTTAGTGCCAACCTACCTAAAATCAAGTCCATGCTCATGGTTTTTTTGAAAATCTACCTCCTTCCGATTGATTCAGCCGCTCAGCAACCTCCTGATCAAAATCGAGCTGTGCTTTGTAACCTGCACTTTTTTCTTCTTCCGGATAAATTTCAAAAACTCCTAAATTGGAGCCATCCTCCACCGTCAAACCCCCTTCCGCCTCTTTAGATGCTCTCATGGCTTTGCTCTGCCCATCCAGTGTCGAAGTCTTGCTCAAACCCCCTTTCTCCATCCCTAACCGATAATCCATTCCCACCCCTTGTTTGTAAGCTGCCAACTCACCTTGACGAAGCTCATACACCAAAATTTGACTATTGATTTGCTTCCATGAATCTTCCATCTTATCCCTCAAAGCCCCTGTTTGACTCAACCGTTGTTGACATACACCCAATCCGCCCAACGCTGCCTCTTGACGATCCAACAAACGCCTACGAAGCACGGTCAAACCATTCAACTGTCCCAAACTCAAATCCTCTGCTTCCACTAACGCCTCCATTCGAGACCACTCTCCGTTCACCTCACGCAACTCTCCCTTCCAACGAACTTCCCCTATGCGCTCTTCTACGATGACGGCATCCAGACGATTCAATTCCTCTTTCAAGTACGTTCTCCGCCGATAATATGGATGAAGTGCAGCAGCTACCTCCTGCAAATGTGCCCCCGCCTCCTCCGCCACTAAACGTGCCCGATCTTCAAAACTCATCTTTAACCCAGGCTTTCCCTGCAACATATCAGACACTTCCAAAAGCCACTCATACTCTTGAAAAGCCCTCTTCTGAATGCAGCGATTGATCGGATACATCCTGCGGCCCAACCAACCCATCTTCAATGCTTTTTGTAAGCGCTCCTGCAAATCCATCCTTTCCAGGCAAAGGAACTTATTAATAAAAACGATCCAAGAAAAACCGGAAAGGTTTCGAACTTTTTGAAGATAAAATGGAATTTACGAAAGTCATGCGACAAATCTGAATGAATTTCTAGAATGGACGCGATTCAAACTTCTCTTCCCCCACTTGCACTACACCCAAGATGTAATAGATGAGGAACAGCACAAAAGGAAGCCAAAAAGAACGCCAAAATGGAAACAATACCAACTCCAAAAACACTAAAACCGTTCCAGCAAAAATGGCTACTCTCAAACTTTTTGTGAACGAAACTTTATACTTTAACCCATGCGAAATCCCCCAACCCAATGAAGCCACCAACAGAACCACTAAACTGCTTTTAACCAAATAAGCAAAAAAGGCCAACATCAACAAACTAGGTACAATCAACACGGCCAAGAAAGCCATCAATGCCACTGCTTCAGGGCTGCGCAGATTTTTCACGTCCTTAAATACCACCTGCTCGCCACCAAACCAATAATATTTGTTGAAAAACAAAGATTCTTTTGTGATCAACACTTTCTCGTTGGTTGGGTAAGTCCGGTTGAAATCCATGACGACCAACGGATCCTCCACCAGCACCAAAGGCTTGGACAACGAAACATGGCCATCCAGGTAAAAATCATCGATCTGATTTGCCTTCTCTTGCAGGTCTCCTGAAAGGGTAAACAAGATTGGCACCAGCAAGACCAGCATCACGATGAAGGACAGCACAAACATCCAAAACCAATACTTCACTGAATCCCGCATAAAACGATCCGCCAAAAACTTGTAGGAACGAGGATTAAAACTCTTAAAAAACCAAACAAAATACTCCTTCCAATCCATAACACAACCCTGCGATTTAGAATTTATATAGTTTTGCTCTGAAGGACAAAAACATCGTCTTTTTCTTCGTCCAGAACCTTTACAACTTCAAACTGGCTCTGAATCAATGATTTGATCTGTTCCTTTTTTTCTTCCGACGTCTTTTTTAACAAGGAAATCACAAAATGACTTTTACCTACTCTACACATTTCCTCCATCGCTTTTTTTGGGTCTTCCATATTATGAATCGCTGAAACACAAATCACCTGATCAAACGAATGATCTGGAAAGGGAAGGCTTTCTGCAAATCCCACCACAGTAGGAAAAGGACATTGTTTGAGTAACTTTTTAGACGGATCGATCCCCGTTATTTTTCCTTTAAAATAGTTTGCTGAAAGCCCTGTCCCACAGCCAACATCCAAGATGGAGTCTTGATCTGAGGTTTTAAGGTGTTCTGCGATTAACCTTAACTTCTTTCCCTGCTCTTCCCCATAGAGCTCATTGTAGCTCTGAGCCATTTCGTCATAATAGGTCATCCCACTGGGAAAGTAGCAAGCTTTAAAAAAGAAGCGACCCAACCTCGACTTACGGGCCCATATTCGAGTGGCACGACCCCTTAACAGGGTTCGATCCGGGTCGGACGACTCCTAGTGCTGCGGCACCGGAGTCGGCCTAAGCGATTATGGGCATCTTGCAAATGACGGGCCCATAGTCTAGTGGCTATCCTCATTAACCATAGGTTCCTGGGATCTATGGTAAGGCACCATAGATGACGCGACGAAATGAATGGATAAGGGCCTGTAGTCTAGTGGCTATCCTCATTAACCATAGGTTCCTGGGATCTATGGTGAGGCACCATAGATGACATCTCCTTGACGTGGAGAAGGTCGCCGGTTCAAGTCCGGCCAGGCCCATTCATTTCGTGCGCACAGAAATCTATTAGGGGATTTCTGGCGCAAGGAATCGGAACGATCCCTTTGCGCACGCAATCTTCGATTGCGTTGCGTCTCCTTGACGAAGTCTAACTTCAAAGTGGAGAAGGTCGCCGGTTCAAGCGTGGAACTCCGTTCCTGTGTCAGTGGACGAATCCACTGAACATCCGGCTGGGCCCACTATTATTCATCTAAAGGATTCTTTATTGAAGTCAATTTATGGACGGCCACTTTCGTATAGATTTGTGTTGTAGAAAGCCGTTCATGACCAAGCAGATCCTGAATGTAGCGAATGTCCACTCCAGATTCTAGCAAGTGGGTGGCAAAGCTGTGACGAAGCATATGGGGCGTGACTTTAAAGGGAATTTTAGCTTTTTTAGCAGATTGAGCAACGATCATCTGGATGCTCCGTTGTGAATAACACCCTTCTCGGCCTGTAAAAACGAGTCCTTTTTCACATAATTCTCTTATTGATTCCAGGGTGGTTTTAGAGGCAATCGTGACTCGATCCTTTCCGCCCTTCCCTTCTCTGACTGTTAAGACACTCTTTTCAAAGTCAATGTCTTCGAAACGTAAATTACGAAGCTCATTCAATCGCAGGCCAGAGGAATAGAGCAATTCAATCAACAGGCGATGCTTAATGTTTGTGCAAAGTCGTATCATGGTTTTGATTTGTTCTTTAGATAAAGACCTCGGAAGGGTCTTTTTCCGTTTAGGCAGCGGAACAAAAAAAGGTTCAGAATGAAGGATCACGCCAACGTAAAAATCAATTGCCGCACTTGCCAATCTGACAGAAGAAGGGCTCTTTCCTTTGTCAAGCAAGAAGAGCAGATAGTCCCGCTTTTTTTCTTTTTGATAAATGCCACAATAAGCAAGAAAGTCATGGACGTGATAGAAATAGCTTTCAACTGTTCGTCGGCTGAATCCCCGCAAAAGCATCTCTTCTTGAAGCTTTTTCTCCATCTCTGCTTCCATGCAGGTTCAATAAGGAACTTCTTAATATGCCTTCCCCTTCCAAAACCGGAAACCTTCCGGCCATCCCGAATTGCGCCTAACACATCGCCTAACAACCCACTAAACGCAATAAAACTGCATTTAATAGTTGTTCTATTCAATTTTTGAGTCAGCCTAAATTGTGGATTTGGCAAGAATTGTTACTACTAATGAATGTCTATAAACCGAAAGATTTAAATAGTAGTATTATCTACCTACTATAAAATGGCATACCAAATACAAAACAAACC
>DATDWO010000037.1:0-43429 GCA_035289665.1 Candidatus Nanoarchaeia archaeon | reverse complement strand
TCTTGGTGTGTGTGCACGGAGTGAGCGCTTAACACGGGCGTAATCTGAGTATTCTTTAACAGATCAACAATCTTTGCATTGCTCTTGCTCGCCGAGTAAAACAGGCGCAAACCACTCTTCTTTAAAATCGGAATGACTTTCTCCGGGAACAAACGATACGAATCCAATAGAGCCGTCGTACCGAAACGGATGGCTTCCTTACAACCCCTTGCTACGCTATCCACCACGTCCTGCTCTGAAAAATGGTTTTCTCTTTCCTTAATCTGATAAAGCCATTGCTCCAATTCATGATCGTCAAACAACCCTCGCAGCCCCCCCATCCCTAGATGAGTATGCGCATTTATTAGACCCGGTAACAGTATTTTGTCCTCTCCTGATAGAATTTCTTCTCCTTTTGCAGATAAGTTTTTCCCGATCTCGATGATCTTACCCTGCTGTATACGCACATCCACACCCTCCAAGATTTCTCTTGATTTATTCTGAGTGATCACGAAAGTACTGTTCTTAATGAGCATGATCGCTGAAGCCAGGATAAGGTTTTAAATATACTCACAAAGCTTTATAAAGGATAATCAGCAGGAAAAGAATCATGACTAAGCTGCACAGAACTGCTGTTCTGGAGCTTGGACACTAAAAAATGTCCAAGCTGTCCAAAGAACGCTTGTCGCAATACTTTTTTCTAATCCTACTTTTCCTGGTTCTATGGCTTAGCTATAGCATCCTTGAAATCTTCATCACTTCCATCCTCCTTAGTGTTATATTAACCTACTATTTTTACCCAGCCTATACTGCATTACTCAAATTCATCAAAAACAAAAGCGTATGCTCCCTGATCATGATCCTGCTCATCCTGCTCCTGATCGTTCCCCCCATGCTCTACATTCTCCTTAAACTTACCAATGAAGCCATCTTAGCCATTCAAAACGTCAAAACCGTTTATGGACCGTTCCTACATAAACTTCTCTACCCTTACCTCAACGCCCCCCTCCCTTTCACAGACCTTGTTGCTCAAATCGGCACCCAACTTGTCACCTTTACCAAATCCAATGCCCAAAGCATCGTCAGTAGTGTCTCCAATGCCATTCTTCAACTCTTCATCTTCTTCTTTGTCATGTACTACTGTTTCAAAGAAGGGCCTGCGTTCTTTAGCCATGTACAAGATGTTCTTCCTCTTAGAAAACAGCAGAAAAGCATCATGATCCAAGAGCTGAAAAGAATGATCCATGCCGTCATCCACGGCCAATTCACTACTGCACTTCTTCAAGGCATCATTGGCGGTATCGCTCTTTGGTTACTGGGCGTACCCAGCCCTATATTCTTAGGATTCGTCATGTTCATTTTTAGCTTCCTACCCGTTGTGGGGTCTGCACTCATCTGGATTCCCAGCAGCATCTGGCTCGCACTTGAAGACCACACCTACCGAGCCATTGCCCTTGCCGTGTTCGGACTTGTTGTGCTTTCCAATATTGACAACTTGATCCGACCTAAACTGATTCACAACAATACCAACTTGCACCCTGTACTCGTATTTTTAGGCGTTCTCGGCGGACTTAATGTGTTCGGCTTTAGCGGCATCCTACTCGGACCCATTGTTTTATTAATGCTCACCGTATTGGTACGGTTTTATCGGGAAGAACACGCAACATGAAACACGCCTGGCATGTCACTCTGTATCTGGTCTTGCTTTTCTTAATCACCCAACTCCTAGGCCTATGGCTTCTCAGCCAAAACCTTCACGTGATGCAAATCGATGGACGCATTCAACTGCAACACACTGACACTAGTTTAGGACCCAGACCCCAGACTCAAGGTGCCGGAAGCTTTCTCTACATTGCCAGCGCCGTCATCCTTGGAACCATTTTACTCCTGTTCCTGATCAAATATCGCAAAGTCCAACTCTGGAAATTCTGGTACAGCCTAGCCTGTTTCTTAACCCTAAGCATTGCATTGGGTGTTTTAATGCCTAACTCCTGGGCCTTCACCCTTGCTGCGATCTTGACATTCCTCAAAATTTTCCGACAAAACTTGTATACTCACAACTTAACTGAAATCCTAATCTATGCTGGGATCGGCGTATTTTTGACTCCCCTCCTAGACTTAACTTGGGGCACCATTCTCCTGATTGCTGTAGCTCTATACGACATGTACGCTGTCTGGCACAGCAAACACATGATCGACATGGCTCAATTCCAAACCCAAACCAATGTTTTTGCAGGCTTATCGATTCCCTACAAAACGGCCTCGAGATATAAAACTACCCAACCCCCTATAATACTATCCCGATTGCCCAAACAAAAAACAGAATACAAAAGTGCCATCCTTGGAGGCGGAGACCTGGCGTTTCCCCTGTTGTTCACCGGTGCGGCCATGGAACACCTTCTACTCAAAGGATTTACGATTCCACAAGCCCTTAGCCACAGTGCTGTTATCGTAATCGCCAGCAGCCTGGCCCTCCTCTTACTCTTAATCCTGGCCAAAAAAGACCGCTTTTACCCGGCTATGCCGTTTTTGGCAGCTGGGTGCTTTATAGGATATGGACTCACTCTCCTTCTCTAAATCGATGACTTTAAATTACATACAAGTTCTATTTTTAGCCATGAAACTAACCCCAGAAGAATGGGAAACCATGATTCGAAAAGCATTGGTTGAACAGAGACAAACCCAGAATCACCGCATCGAAACTGACGCCGTACTCGGGAAGATAAGAAGGTACATCAGCATCCCCATCCTTATCGGCGCCATCTCCATTTACCTCTACTACTATTACTTCGGCTCTCAACTCTTATTCCGGAAAATCCTTGAATGGACCATTGCCGGAACGATCTTTGCCACTATATTGGCGGCACTGGGAAGGAAGAAAAACTAAAAGATATATAACCCCCTTCTCATTGCTCAGCTTATGAAAGAACGAAAAATAATCGCTTACGGCGATAGCTTAACCAAGAATAGCTATCCAGGTCGTTTGCTTTACTTAACTCATCAATACTTACGTGAAAAAAGAGATTCATTTCCAGTTTCTGTGTTCAGATATGGTATGTCCGGTGCTTTTTTCAGTGAGAACACTACAGGACCTAATGCGCTGAGCATTGTTCTAAAGGAGAAGCATGATGCATGCATTGTTTTAGGAGGAACGAATGACCTGGAATGCACCAGCAGTATTCTCCCTGAAATAGAAATAAGAGAAGCGCTCGAATCCCTTTATCAAGGGCTCGTCTCGGTTTATCAGCGATTAAGAGAAGGAGGAATTGAGCCAGTTTTGGTCACGATCCCCTCAGCCCTAGGACCCCTTGGCTTAGAAGAAGTAGTGGATGCCGCTACCGACGAACGGGCTAGAAAAGGGGCGAAACTTGTGAAGTCCTTCTCTCTTAAAAAAGTAGAATGGAGAAGAACTATTAACGACTGCTTAAAAGAATACGCTGCTCGGGAACGGTTACATTGTGCTGATTTGTTTACCGCCACTTCAACCGAAGAAGGATTCTTAAGGGGAGAATATGCCCAGGATAAGGTTCATTTCAACGAAGAGGGCTGTCAAGTTATGGCTCAAGTCATCTTTGAACAAGGAGTGAAACCTTTATTGGGAAGATATATAGAAGAAATGCGGACTACACCTTAACCTTCATAAAGTCAAAGGCACAACGGCTGTTCTGGAAGAAGGTCTTGATTTCTTCTTCCATGACTTCCGCAGTCTTATACCTCTGCGAGAAATGAGTGATGATGAGCTCATTGACATTCGCGTTGGTTGCGATGAAACCTGCCTGCTCCGTAGTTAAGTGTTTGTACTCCTCTGCCTTTTCCTTTAAGTCTGCTGTGTAAGAGGATTCACAAATTAATAAGTCCGCATCCTTAGCCAACTCTAAACAAGCTTGCGTGAAGACTGTATCCCAAATAACACTGATCTTCTTACCCTTTACCGTGTGGCTTACATCTTGCGGACTTATTGTTTTCCCCTTAAGCTCTACACTTACTCCATCCTGCAGCTTACCCAGCAAAGGCCCTGATTTCAAGCCCAAGGCACCTGCCTTATCCATGTCCATCTTTCTCCGATCTTTTTCGATGAAAGAGAAACCGAGACAGGGAACACTGTGCTCGAGCCATGTACATTCAAGATAATAATCTTCGCCTTCAAAGAAACGCTCGACTCCTTTTGGATTCAACTCATGCAATTGAATGTCAAACTTCTGATAAAAATATGTGCATTGGAGCAGATGATCCATCTTTTCCTTAGACCCTACTGGGCCAAAAATTTGAATCGATTTATCTTCCTTTTCCACATTACCAATGGTTTGCAACAAACCGATGAGACCTGCTACGTGATCCCCATGCCAATGACTGATGAGCACTTTCTTTACCTTGACCCGGTTGATGCCGGCAATGTTCATTTGGCGCTGAGTGCCTTCGCCGCAATCGATGAGAATGCCCTCTCCTTTATGCTCTAGGTAAATGGCAGAGACGTTCCTTTCCTTGGTCGGCACCATACACGACGTGCCTAAAAACGTGATTTCCATCCCTTACTGTAGTAGAGGAAGGTTTAAAAGGGTTGTCGTACGAACAGTCCTATGAGCAAAATTCTAGCCGTCCGCGTCAAACCCGGTGCCAAAAAGACTGAGATTTTATCTAAAGAGGATATTTGGGAAATAGCGGTGGCTGCGCCACCGGACAAAAACAAAGCGAATAAGGAATTGATACGATTTCTTTCTAAGCATTTGAAGAGAAAAGTAAGAATCAAAAGCGGACATAAAAGCCGAGACAAACTACTTATTCTTGAGTAAAGTACTCCTCAACACGTTTTTAGTATGCATCTCTGCCTTTACTTGACCTTGAATCGAAGGCATACGAAAGTGTTTACTCAGGCGCGGGCCTTGCTGACCTTGATAATTGCTATCCAAGTCCACCCCATAAATACGATCTGGAACCTCAATCATTCGCTCATACACCAGACGACAGACGGGCTGTGCATGACGAAGGACGATGTTGCTGCCGAATGGACGCACTTCTAATACTCCTGTCGTACCGAGGATTTCCCCGCTCTTCCCGTATCCAAAACCAGGGTCGAAGAAACCAGCATCGTGACTTCTAAACTCACCCGACTCACTATCAAACGATACAAGTTCAGCTGCAAACTCCGGTGGAATCCTGACTTTCTCCTTTGTACAGAAAATGTAACAAAACCCTTCTGTTAAAACGATGTGGCCATCTTCCGGTGTACGAATAGGCTCCCAGAAATCATGAATGGGGTAATGATTGATCTTATCTAAATGTATGACTTCATTGGTTGTTTTGGTCACCCAACCACTGATCTCGGCACTAAGATCAATACTAAGCAAAACCCCTTTATCGATGCGAATGTCTCTTCTTGGAACAGGCTTCCCATTCTTGTCATAGAGCAAGTGGAACTTATCCATCTCCAGGCTCAGCTGCAGATCATTCAACCTGGAATCACTGTTAAAGAAGCGCATCTGATTCAAGGTCTGACCCTTTTTTATACCGATTAAGAAGCTTTTACTTAAGACTTGCAAATATAACTTACCTGAATAACCCTTCTCTACCTTGTCAAAACGAGGATTGAAATCCGTGACGAGACGCGTGATCAAATTGATTCTGCCTGTGGAGCTCTTATTGTTCGTAATCGCCCACATATCCAAGTCGAAATCCAACGCTTCACTTAACTCAATGAGATAAGGAGCATCCTTCTCCAAGATCAACTCGTTATCGGACAGGTCAATCTCATAAATGGCGTACTTCTTTAGAAGATCGGCTACGCGCTCGCCTTTTTGTGGCAAAAACATTCCTTTAATGCGATACGCTTTGGAACCTACTCTTAAATCTAAACTGGCCGGCTGAATTTGACCATCAGAAACAGGCTGCTGAGCCTTAATACGCCCTGCCTCAATCATGCTGCGAATGATCTGTGATGAAAACGCTCCCTGCATAAACCCCCTCTCGACACCATTCACCTTCTAGGCGTCTTATCGTATGAGGAAGTAGTATACCATTAATAAATGTTTTGTTTGAAGAAAAACATTTCCTAATTAAGATTATAGAACAATTGGCCTTTTTTATCTAAATTTTTAATATACATAAATAGCTACTAATAGCGAAATTTTTATATAAACAGACATATCCCTAAGCTTGGGGGTATTGAACTTGCTGTTTTTACACTTCTAGCTAACCCACTCATGCTCAGCGACATAAATAACGAATAAACTCGTTTATGTCGCAGGTATATCGGAGGCTCTGCCTCCGCTACAACTATGGAAGAAAGCGACTTTGACGAACTCATGCGGATCCAACGATTCATGGCCAGCCGCATCGTGCAAGAAAGCGAAATGGACGCCAAGATCAAACTACTTGACTTAATCAATGAAATGCACCCCGACAAGAAAGGGCGCATTAGCAAAGAGAAACTGCTTGTGGAAGCTGAACTGCAAGGCTTCAGCGAAAACGAAGTCGAACGACTGATTGCTGAGCTGAAGAGAGACCACTTTATTGTCGAAGAAGAAGGATTCTTGAGAAAGATATGATAACAAAAATGATTCGGAAAATACGATGTGACTGTGGCGGCATACTAGCCTCTAAGATCGTCCGTTTTAAGAAATTTGAGACAAAAGCCCTTGTTTGCCCTAAATGTAATTATACAGGACTCAGTATGGAGCAGGCTAAGAAATATGTAGAACTCAAGCAATTGCACCAAACCATTGATGCAGAAAGGAAGATTATCAAGATTGGTAATAGCATGGGTATAACCTTGCCAGACGCCCTCAAAGAATTCGGCGTCAAAGTAGGACAGAAAGTCAAGACGGAAGCCTTAGGGCCTAAATCATTTAAGGTGGAACTGATTGGGTGAAGCCAAAGAAATAGCCCTGTATCATGCTGTTGTTTTACAGCGCTAGCCAAACCCAAAAAGCGTTCTTTGTTCAGAACCTTTCATGATGTCATCAAAGTTCTGATTGAAAAAGACTAAGACTGTATCTGCAATGGGCTTCAGCTGCTTATCTAGATAATGATCGTAATCAATCTTATTCTTACTCGGCCAAGGTTCTGGACCATTGAGGGTCATCACATATTCGATTAAGTTGCTTTCCCTGTTTTCCATCAAACGAGCGGCCTTCACATGCGGCGGTGTTGTTTTCGTATACTCGCCTAACTCTTTACGAATTGCTTTTCTATACATGAGTAACTGATCTAATTTTCCTGATTTTAAATCCTTCACAAAGGAACGAACATAATCCGCCACTTCCTGCTTGTGAAAAACCTTATCGAACAGTTCATGCTGAAATTTTTTCGCGAGATCTGTCCAGTCCCTCCGGACCGCTTCTAACCCCACAAATTTCACTTCTTCCTTCCCATCCTTCATTAATAAACCTGCATAGCGTTTTTTGGAGCCTTCTTCACCACTGCGCACCTTAGGCATTAAGAATCGGATGTAGACTTTCTCGAACTGCAGATCCAAACAGCTTTTGCGCTGATACTCTTTTTTAACATGCTCTTCGAAGAAAGCATCAATCTTGCCTTGTACTTGGTTTCCAACCTTCTCTGCTTCCTCCACTGAAGAGGCCTTGGAGTTGATGAAGACGGAATCCGTATCGGAATAAATCACTTCATAACCCATCTCTGTTATTTTCTTTGCTGTTAGCTTGATCACATACTGACCGAAATGTGTTATACCATTTGCCATGGTGAATGAATAAAAGCGACACATAGGACTTGCCAAGACACCCCAAAAGCTGTTCATCAATGTTTTTATTGCGTAACTGGCCACCTCATTTTTTTCTTTCTTAGCTAAATCTCTTTGCTTCCCCAGACGCTCAATCATCAACGGAAGAATACCGTCTTCGTTTCTAAAGCACGCACCGTTCGGCGCTTTCACCAGGTTCTTTCCTTGACAATCTTCTACGAAAGAATAGGGATCAATGTTAAAGGTACGAATGATACTCGGATAGAGACTTTTGAAATCACAGACGATAAGGAAGTCATAGATTCCAGGCTTGGACTCCATAACATACCCTCCCTTGATGCGCTGCTCCCGACTTTCAAAGCCCAGAGATGGAGCGACAATATTTCTCTTCTTCAACTCTTTGAGGTAAACCGAATCAAATGAAGCCACAGACGCTTTTATTCTGTCTAAGGGCATGCCCGTCAACAAAGAACGTTGAATGGACAATTTTAACGTGCCTGTTTTTTCCAAGATGCGAAAAACCAACTCAGAATCTTTTAGGTTGTAGTCCACCAATTTTTGCTGATCCTCTTCGTAGAACTTTTCTACCTCTGCACAGCGATCTATGATGCCCCCATGAATTAATTTGCCCTCGCCCAAAAACGCCTGAGCGGCGGTTTCAAGCTTGTAATCCTCTAACTTGATGAAAGACCACTTGAGAAGAGCCATCCCGTCCAACACCATACGGCCTGAAAAATCCGCTGTGCTGTCCTGAAAAAAGGATTCGAACCTACGGATCTTGCACTCCCACCCTGTACGACCTAACTGGAAAGGGATCTTATATTTTTTGAAAAGCTCCTGAATCCTAGAAAGGTCGAAATCAATCACATTCCAACCTGTAATGATGTCAGGATCTAACTTTAATAAGAACTCGCTGAACTTTTTCAACAACTCCTCTTCTGAATCCACTGTGATGGTGTGCTTAAGATTCTGCTTGGAGACAATGATCACCTTTTGGAAATCCGGCATATACAAGGAAATACAGAAAATCTTTTTCATGGTGCGATCCATCTCGATGTCTATCGACAGAACCTTTAGATTGGCAGGAGTGTAGTCACATGACTTCAACGTGGGGTTTTCATAAATTCGGTCTACCTGAGAACCTTGCTTGTACTCTCCCCCTATGTCCACTGCACCCTGCAATTCTCGATCAATCAAGAAACGAATGGCGAAACGAATGTCTGCCTCATAACAGACGATGCCTTGCTCTTCTAATAGATGCCTTAAATCTGGAACCTCTCTAGGGATATTCATTACCACCTTGCAAACTTGATTTCCCTTGAAATCCACTTTATTGGTTGTCTCATGATCAAACAACTGCAACTTCAACGCTTTATCAAGATCTGACTTCTTGATGTAGAAATACGGCCGGGATTCACTTATGGTTAAGAAGGACTCTCCATTCTCCAGGCGACCAAACAAGTAGACTAAGGCCTTGTTGTTTTCTATCCGATACGTAGGATACAGAATGAAACCTTTCATACCCTCTTAAAAGAAAATGACCTATATAAACGTGGTGCTAGCGACCCATTCGACTTGAAAAGAGCTTTGCAAACACGATGCTTGCAAGTATGGATAGTACATCGCTTAGCAAGGTATATACTGGATTCAAGAACAAGGTCATGAAACTCATTAAGATTCCTAAACCATTCAACACGAGCAATGGAATTAACACCTTCATAAAAAAACTCCCTCCGGGAAGCTTATCTTCAAACGTTATAATCAACCACCCGTATGCCCCTCCTAAAACCGCACCGACAATGATCCCAACCGGAAGAAACACCAGGCTTGCAACCAAGCTAAAGCCACTTGCCGTTAGACTTGCTGTGCTCAAAAAAGAAAGAGGAATGCGCAAAACAAAAAAGATCAAACCCACTACCACCCCACTGATTGCCCCCTCCTTGAAAGAGCTCTTGGATGAGGAAGGCAAGTACTGGTTTACTGTATCTGAAACCTGCTGCACGGCTACTCCGCCTTGCGCCCACCTTGCTGCTTCCTCCACTTCTTGAGGTTGATAACCTTGACTTAACGCCTGCTGCTTTAACTCCTGCATAGAATAGGAAGAAAGATTCTGCTTGAAATAATTAATGAGCTCTTGATTGGGCATGAAAAACCTCTTTTTTTAATTCCTGCCTTCCTTCTCTTTTAAATATTCCGCTAGAAATCAATCAAACCGTACATACTCCCAATCCCAAGACTTATTATCCACCCCTTTCTGTGGGGGAACAATCCAGTTTGCTATCCGGCCGAGCGTCCAGACTTTACCCATGCACGAAGCTACATAAGCATAGTCTCCATCAGATGGGAACCAGTTGGGCCGTCGATGCTCAAATTCTTCTGCTGAGATAGGATTCCCTTCTACATCGTAATGCTTGCCCGCATGCATACCTCGATGACGATTAAATCGAAGGCTCGGCAGAACAATCCGCTCACGTAAACCACGAACTTCTAGTATTTTATTCCAACCTGCTGCAATCTGTGTACATTCCTTCAGGTATGCTTCTAACAACAAGTAATTCATAGCCCTTCTAATCGGAATTTCTTTTTGAACCAACTGAACTCCTTCTGCCACATCGACTGACACTATCCCTTCCAACGCTCTTGGGTCTGAATAAATTCCATCACTTTCTCTGTATCTTCCCTTCAAACCGGTTGCAAAATAATTCGCTGCATTCGTGGAATCCTCTCCTCCGAACAGCTCATAAGAAATAGTTGTCCACTCGTTCACATACTTTTGAAAAATATCTAAAGGAATTGCGCCTACTCTGCGAGGGTCAGTCCCTTCCTGCATGAGTTGGGCTGTTCGCTCTACCACTCTTGCTAAACCATCCTTTCCGACTTGTAAATGGTGTGCTTCTTCTGTTAACATGAATTGGGTTGTACGCGCCAATGGATCGAAACCACTCTCGGCTAGAGCAGCCAACTGATACTTTCCGTCTCTGTCTGTAAACATGGTAAAACAATAAAAAGCCAACCAATCATTAATCGGATTGTTAAAAGCTCCTAGAATACGAGGATTGTCCGCGTCTCCTGACCTTCTCTTAAGAAGATCCTCAGCCTCCTCTCTCCCATCTGCTTGGAAAAATCGATGCAATAAATATGCCATCGCCCACAAGTGTCTACCCTCTTCCACATTTACTTGCAATAACGAACGCAAATCGTACAATGAAGGCGCTGTGTGCCCTAAAAGCCTCTGCTGCTCCACTGAACCTGGCTCTGTATCCGCTTGATTCACAATAAGCGTACGGAGCTTGCTTCTCAACTCCCCCGGAACCGTATTCCACACTGGTTTACCCAACTCATCACCAAACTTAATCGTGGAACGTTCTGGATCTGGCTCCGCCAAGAAAATGCCCCAACGATATTCGGGCATCCGAACATATCCCCACTTCGCCCAATTACCCTGACCTACTCCTTCCGCAGTTCGTAAATAAATTTCTGCTTGATTCAAATCAGATGGAATCGTCGACTGCCACCATTTCATAAATCTTGGATGCCAAGATTCCAAAGCACGCTGAAGTGTTTTATCTGATCCTAAATCCACATTGTTCGGAATTTTTGCTGTTAGATCCACACCCATACAAACACGTATCCCCCTATTCTATAAAAAGCTTACTTTTCTCTGTTCGAAAACCATATAAGCAACCCCTTTATCTCCCTTCCATGCTGGACTGGGATAAACAACGCGACCAAATGGTTTCTGAACAGATCCAAACACGAGGCATCACCAACAAAAAATTGCTGGACGCCTTGCTTAAAACACCCAGACACCCCTTTATTCCTGAAGGACTCAGAGACATGTCCTATGAAGATCACCCCGTCAGTCTGGGCCACGGACAAACCATTAGCCAACCCTACATCGTTGCGCTCATGCTGGACCGCCTTGAACTCACTGGCAAAGAAAAAGTCCTCGAAATCGGCACCGGAACCGGCTACCAATCCGTACTGTTGTCCCGACTAGCCAAAGAGGTCTACACCCTCGAATTGGTTGCACCCCTTGCCGAAAAAGCCGTTGAACTCATCAAACAACTCAAACGAAAAAACATCAAAGTATTCAACAAAGATGGAAGCAATGGCTATGAAAAAAAAGCCCCTTATGACCGCATCATCGTAGGAGCAGCCAGCAAAGAAATCCCCCCCGCATTTCTCAAACAGTTGAAAGTCGGAGGCATCCTGATCTTGCCCATCGGCAACCGCTTCCATCAAGAGCTGAAGAAAATCAAGAAAACCAAAGAAGGATTTGAAGAGCAAACACTTTGCGGGTGTGTGTTTGTGCCTCTCGTCGGGAAAGTCAAGTAATGTCCTGTTCTCGTCTTGAAACTTTCTAGTTAAGGAAACCTTTAAAAACCCCCTCCAGCTCCTTCTCTCCATGGATCAAGCCCTTATCCAGGAATGCATCAGCTGCAAGAAAAACATTGCCAATGACCGAGGAACGACCCACTTTGCCTGTCCTAAATGCGGCGAATATGAAGTCATCCGATGCTTCACCTGCCGAGAGATTGTAGCGAAGTATAAGTGCCCCAAATGCCAATTTGAAGGGCCGAATTAAGTTCTAACGAGAGAACCATTTACAATTTTAACTGAATATAATGATGGATTTATTTCTCTAGTCGACTGAATCTGCACAGGGCCATTAAGGGAGTCGAAGGACTTCAAAGCTAATATCTTATCGACTAACGCTTTGCCTGTTACTGACTTGCCATTCGATGCCTTAGCAGCCAGGACGACCATATCATACCCAAAAGCTGCAGCATGAAGAGGAGCTTCACCGTATCTTTCTCTGTATGCCTCACTAAAAGCAGCGCCGGCCATTCCTAATGTCAAAGGATACGCTAGCGTATAAACACCTTCTGCGGATCCTCCAGCTGTGGCACGGATCGGCTCTAAACCTAGATTTGGAGAGGCCTCAAAAAAGATAGAGTCTAGCTGCATTTCCTTTACTTGCTTCATTGCATTTACTACTTCTGTCGGAACTGCTCCCACAAACAAAAGCGCTTGTGGATTTTTGGCCTTGATTTTTAACAGCTGCGTACGAAAATCAGTCGTGGCTGGATCAAAGGTTTCTTCGACTACTATCTTGACATTATTTTCCTTTGCCTTATCGCGAATCGCTTGCGCAACGGATACTCCATATTCATCGTTCAAATACAATAATCCTAAAGAGGTGTATTCTGATTTTAGAATATCAAAATGAGGATAGGCGTAGTCTTTTTCTGTAGAATAAAACCTAAATGCATACTGGCTATTCTCTGTTACTCCCTTGGCCGCCACCATGGTCATGAGTAAAGGCATGCGATCCCTTTCTACTAAAGAAATAAGCGGCACGCTTACCCTGCTAAATGCAGAAATTACAATATTCACTTTGTCTTGCTCTACTAGTTTTTTATAAGCGGAAAGACCTAAAGTAGGAATGGCTTGGCTGTCTTCATACTGTATACCTATGGTCATGCCCTCCTTAGCCAGTTCCTCCTGAGCAAGTTCCATTCCATTCTGAATGGCTTCGCCCCAAATCGCAGCTGAGCCTGAAAGCGGGAGAATGGCACCGACTTTGAGCGATTCTTTTGTCTGGTTTTCTATCTGTTGTGAGTCAGAACAGCTTATGAGGATCGTTACCAATAGCAAATACGTCAAGGCTCGTTTCGATTTCATTTTGCTATCTATTAGTAATAAAATTATTTAACTTTAACCCCCCACTTAGTGTAGAGTAATAATCATTATATATAGGTGAAGGGATTTATTGAATATGGATCCTGCCATCCTTGAAAAAATCGGGTTCACTCGAACTGAAAGCATTGTGTACCTCACACTCTTACAGACTGGGACTTGCAAGACCGGAGACCTCCTAAAGCAAGCCGGGCTGAACTCAGGTAAAATATACGAGATCCTGGAAAACCTGAAGACCAAGGCACTGGTCAGCGAGTCCATCATCAATCAGGTCAAACACTTTACAGCCGCACCTCCTGCAAAGCTCTTAGAATACGTAGAAAAAAAGAAAATAGATCTTGAGAAAGAAGAGACAGCCATCCGATCAATGCTTCCACAACTGAACGTTTTAAGGAAAGTCACCAGCCAACGGGTAAAGGCTGTGACCTACTTAGGCCTACAAGGGATAAGAACCGCATTGGAAGAATGCCTCGAGAGCATGAAACCTTCTGAAGAAAGCTTAGTCATGGGAGCTACCGGCAAAAAAGACCCCAAAATCAATGCATTTCTCCTGCGATTCCAACTAAAACGAATCCAACGAAAAATTACCATGCGTATGATTTTCTCGGAAAGAGCAGCCTACTTTAAGCAGTTTCAGACACTTGCTTATACAAAGATTCGGGTATTAACGGGCTTAACTCCTGTCACCGTAGATGTCTTTGGAGAAGACAAAGTCCTCATCCTGAACTACGCTGAGCCTACTTCCTGCATTTTGATCTATGATAAAAACACTGCTATTAGCTTCAAGTATTTCTTTGAGCAATTATGGAATATTGCCAAACCTTAGAAGGTCCTGCGTTTTTTAAGGTTTCTGGCAGAGTTTTTTCTCTATCTCTCTTTGGAATAAATCTGTAAGAATCTTGAACTGTACCTTATACGCAAGCCATTCATCTCTTAATAACTCCTTGCCCTCATAGTTTATCGCGTTACGTACAAGGCGAATGGTTTCTAGCGACTCCCAACTCAGTTCCAGTTCTGAATGATATATACAAATATGCGCATTGCCGCATTGATGGTTCGTTGTCTTAATTTTATCGAAGAGCAAGAAAGCGTCCATTAGCTTCCTCAAGACGTCATAACGCGATTTGAACAAAAACGAGTAATGCCGCTTTTTCTTCTCGAATGCTAACTCAATGTCTTCCAAACCGGCCAGATCTTCTTTCGCACTTTTTAACAAGGATTCTGTCAAATATTTATCAAACTCTTCCTTTACACGAATGATCCCCTCTTCTCCACATTGCGAATAAACTTCCTGTAGGTTTTTTATTTTTTTCATATAGAAACCTCTGCCAGATCATGGATGCTCCCTTTGACAAAATACCCTTTCACGATGTTGTTCATTATCCCTGAGCGTATAGATCTGATCTCCTCTTTTGATTTAAAAATATGCACTTGTATCTCTCTACTCAGGCCTTCCCACCATGAAACAGTCTTAAGCTGGTCCAGATCTCCATAGATAAACACATCTATATCGCTGTCAGTATACCAATCTGATCTCGCAAAACTGCCAAAAATAACCACTGTTTTGGCTTTTTGTAAAGATTGAAGAAAAGCCAAGAAGCCTGTCTCATACATACACGTAAGTGCATACAACTTTTTCTTAATTTTATAACAGGGATTATCGTAATTTGCAATAAAATAAGGCAATCTTCCTTCCAGTTTTACGTGCTTGATCAGACCCTCTTTCACCCATTTTTTTAGCCAATGAAGGGCCCTTGGCTCACTTATTTTAGCTGCTTTTACTAGTTGGTTGAAATGCCAGTGTTTAGTCTGCTCGTTAAGAAATAACTCCAATAATTGACGGTCTTTAGCTGGAGAGGGCATTTTACTTATGCTAAGCATATGTACTACTTAAAGATTTCGGCAAACAATTTATAAACCAAATCAAAGCTCTGCTTGTTTATGGCAACGGTCGTCATCACCTTCAAAATCATGCCTGAAAGTCCTGAAATAGACTTAAGTGCCGTTGAAAAACAAGCTAAAGACAAAATCCTAGCCCACGCAGGCCCGGGAGACACCAAAACCGAGATCGAACCCATTGCCTTTGGACTGAAAGCCCTGAAAATCACTTTCTTAATGGATGAACAAAAAGGCGGAACCGAACCCCTCGAAGAACAGGTCAACACCATCGAAGGCGTACAGAGCTGTGAAGTCATTGATGTACGAAGAGCCGTAGGATAGATTTTTATACTAGTCCTTTGTTTTCTTTATTAAAATTCATTACGAGGTGCTCAAGGAATGTACCATTTCTTAGCATCTCGTTTTAGAAACGAGGTGTAAACATGTTTGGAGACCCTAAAAAATGCGGATGGATGTGTATCATCCTAGGATTGCTTGTGTTGCTGAATCAACACTACTTTATGTGGAACTGGTGGACCTTTATCGGTGTCATCTTCGTTCTGAAAGGCATCTTCTTGATGAGCTGCTCGGATAGCTTATGCAGCATGCCTACTAAGAGAAGAAGATAAGTTTTCTTCTTATTTTTTCTTTATGTTTAAAAAAATAAAATCTAAATCTGTGTTCTGCCCAAATAATCCAGATCTCTTTGTTTTAACACACCCAATTCTAATGCTCTTTGCTCATAATCCCTAGGAACCTCTTCTCTGAGTTTCCTTAAACCTTCACCCGCCCGAATGGCCATGGTCCAATTCCATCGATTCCGTTTATCTTTGGGTATTTCTGCTACAAAGGCTCGAACAAATCGGTATTGTTCTTTCGCCTCTTCTTCTCTTCCCAATCCTCTAAGAGCATCCCCTAAGTGAACATGAGCTGGAAGTAAATCTGGAGATCGACTCAATGCAACCTGCAGCGCTTTTTCTGCCTCATCAAAACGACCCAATCGAATCAACGAGAAGCCAGCAAAGTTATATGCCAATACCCCTCCTTCTCTTAGATCCTGAACTCGATCCAATTCCATCGCCCTACCTAAAGACACTGCGGCTCGTTCAAAAACCGTTCGTGCTTCTGCGTCCATTCCTTTGACCACCCGAGCTTCCCCCAATCGATTCAAAGCATATCCTCTCCTCATAAAAGCAACAAACTCATCCGGACTGCATTCTGTCGCTTTTCCTAGGTCTTCTGCTGCCGCATCAAACAAGATCTCTGCAAAAGGATATTGTCCTTGGAGATGACACCACTCACCAAACCCAAGGCTTGCCATTCCTCGATGAAAATAAGCCATTGACACTAATTTGTCCTCAAGTGCACTTGATTCAATCGCTTTAGTTAGAGCAGCCATAGCAGCAGGATATGCAAGAGGTAACCCCCCTGATCTACCTAGATCGGCACATGTACTTCCTTCATAGAAAGAAACTTCTGGATTTCCATGGTCCAAAGTCCTTACTTCTGATAACAACTCTAAAGCGTTCCCATACTCAGCGACTAGTCCTTGAGGATGCATTTCCTGTGCACGTACTATGCACTCCAACGCTGCAACCACCTTTGCATCTGAACTCATTAGACCTAGAGAAAGATCTCTGTTTAAATACATTCATACAAACTTATCGGCGAAGCTTTAAAAAGTACAATCCAATCTCAAAGAGACATGACCTAAATCCGCGCTCCCATCTGCTCTGTACTGGATCATGTTGACCATGAAAAATCAGGATAATTACCCTTTACATTTATATATTTACTTGTAAAGGGTAATATTTATATATAAGAAGACCTTCCTCTCTTTATGGTCTACGTTTACAAAAAAACCATCCAAGGGAGACCCTACTATTACCTACGACTGTCTCAACGAATCAACGGCAAAATCATTGTCAAGGACCTAGCTTATCTAGGATCAGACTTGGCTCAGATAGGACCTAAGCTGGAGAAACTGCCCCTTCTTTACAAAAAAGAGATAAAAAAAGCTCAGTACAACATAAAAAAATTCGTCCAATCCGAGCATTACCTTAAAAAAGCCGGGCATGACAAGCTAAAAGAGAGCCCCTACTTAGACAGAGACTTACTCAAACAGATAGAAGCCCTTAAACTTCACTTCAACGAGCGATTCCTGCGCATAGACCGCCAAACAATTGAGGAAACATACAAAAACTTCCTCATCGAATTTGCGTTCAACACAACTTCCATAGAAGGAAATACCATCACCCTAGCCGAGACAGAGCGGCTATTAAGGGAAAACCTCACCCCAAAAAACCGAACCGTGAGAGAGATTCATGACCTGCAAAACACAGAAAAAACCTTCTTCTATATGCTTAACAAGAAACACAAAATAGACCCTGCCTTTATCATTTCCCTCCACGACCAGCTCATGGAAAACATTGATCAAAGAAAAGGCTACCGGACACATGATGTTCGCGTACTTCACTCCCGTTTTACAACCAGCCCAGTAAATTATATCCAAATCGACATGCGTATCCTCCTGGATTGGTATGAAAAGAACAAAGAAAGATTCCACCCCTTTGTTACGGCAGGCCTATTCCACCAGAAATTCGAAAAAATACACCCTTTTGCGGACGGTAACGGAAGAACTGGGAGAATGCTTATGAACTACATGCTCTTACAAAAAAAGTACCCACCCTTGATTGTGCGCAAATCCAAAAGAGCAACTTATCTAGACACTCTAGCTGATGGAGATAAACTCGATCTCACAGACGCTCAACCACAGCGTTTTAAACGCTTCATTACTTACCTGGCCGAAGAATTAAATGAAGGATACTGGAACCATTTTTTAATATAGCCAGGAAGCCAATAATTGAGCAAAGATTGTTCCAAACGGTGCACTACCTTTAAAAACGCCCCCTTATTCTAAAAATACATGACCCAAATCCGCGCTCCCATCTGCTCTGTACTGGGCCATGTTGACCACGGCAAAAGTAGCTTGCTGGACGCCATTCGAGAAAGCAACATCGTTGCCAAGGAAGCAGGGGGAATTACGCAAGCCATTGGCGCCAGCATCATCCCCTTATCCACCATTCAAAAAATATGCGGACCTCTTTTGGATAAACTCCAACTCAAATTCAGCATCCCTGGCCTGCTGTTCATTGACACACCCGGCCACGCTGCCTTTACCAACCTACGAAAACGAGGTGGCAACCTAGCCGACATTGCCATTGTCGTAGTCGACATAAATGAAGGGTTCAAACCCCAAACCTTTGAAAGCATTGACATCTTGAGAAGCTACAAAACCCCCTTCATCATTGCGCTTAACAAACTGGACTTGCTGCAAGGATATGAAGAGAAGAGTAAAAATCTACTTGAAAACTTCAACTTGCAAAGCTCCTATGTACAACAACTCATCGACCAAAAAATCTACGAAGTCGTAGGACAACTTTATGAAAAATACAAGATGAACACGGAACGATATGACCGCGTGGATGATTACACCAAACAGGTTGCCATTGTACCTTGCAGCGCCAAAACCCGCGCGGGGATCCCTGAACTTCTCATGGTTCTCACAGGCCTTGCCCAAAAATTCTTAGAACAAAACCTCAACATCAACCCCCGAGGACCAGCTCAAGGCATCATCCTAGAAATCAAAGAAGAAACGGGCCTAGGAAAAACACTGGATGTCATCATCTATGATGGAAGAATCGCCCTTAACGATACGATTGTCATTGGTGGCGTGGAACAGCCCATTGTGACAAGGGTTAAGGCACTCTTTGAACCCGCCCCTCTTTCTGAGATGCGCGACCGAAAAACAAAGTACAACCCTGTTCAACAAGCCATTGCTGCGACCGGCATTAAAATTGTAGCTCCAGACATTGAAAATGTCATTGCCGGCATGCCCCTGGTCGTACCTGGAAAAAACCTTGAAGAAGCCAAGAAAAAAGTCCAAGAAGAAGTCAATGAAGTGGCCATTCAAACTGACAAAAACGGGGTCATCATCAAAGCCGATAGCCTTGGAAGCCTTGAAGCCCTTACCACCCTACTCAAAGAAAAAAACATCCCCATCCGCAAAGCCACGGTAGGGCCGATCATGAAAAAAGACTATAGCGACGCTGAAGCCAACTACGAACAAGACCCCCTCCAAGCAGTCATCTTGGGTTTTAACATCCCTGAGGCCGAAAGCACCGACAAAGTTAAGATATTAACAAGCGACGTCATCTACCGCCTCATCATCGACTATACTAGATGGGTTGAAGAAGAAAAACGAAGACTTGAAGAAAAAGAACTTGAGAACCTTGTTAGACCGTGCAAACTCGAGTTTTTAAGAAACTGCAGCTTTCGCGCCAGCAACCCTGCTATTCTTGGTGTAGAAGTCCTTCGAGGCACTGCAAAAAATGGGATCCCCCTTATGAAAACCGATGGAAAACCCATTGGAAAGATTGCGAGCATGCAGCTTGAAAAGGAAAACGTTGCAAAAGCAGAAAAAGGAACTCAATTAGCGATTTCCTTACTTGACGTAACCATTGGAAGGCAAGTCCAAGAAGGAGACGTGTTTTACTCGGCTATCCCTGAAGAAGACTTTAGGAAGATTAAAACCCTCAAGAAATACCTGAAGCCCGAAGAGATCGAGGTCCTCAAAGAAATCGCACAGATCAAGCGAAAGGAAAACATGGTATGGGGGGTATAATATGCGCATCCAACACCTCACCATACTCAACACCCGAGAAGCCAAACGCCTCCACGAACAACTCGAACAACAGTATGGTTACAAAGGAAAAATGCCCTACGCCTTTCTCCAAAGCAACAAAGACAAAGTTTACATCATCCACAAAGACGTAGACCAGGTCGAGCTCCAAACCCTACGCGTGGACACTCTAGGCCTTTACTTTATGACCCTCCACTACCCCCATGAAAAAGGGAAAAAAACAAGTGAATTTCAACTCAGACTCAGCATTGAAGGCAGCCAACTTATAGGACCCCAAGCCACCAAAAATGTATTAGACCTCACCAAAGAACAAACCAAAGCTTGGTTTCGAGGAGAAGACCTTGAAATAGACCCTTCCTGCACAGGCTTCCAAATCATTCGGCATCAGTCGGACTATCTAGGATGCGGCAAAGCCAGCTCCGGCAAGCTCTACAATTACCTTCCTAAAACCCGACGGATTGTACCCGAACATACCCCTAATGAGTAAGCTATATATACTTAAAACCCCAAAAATCCACTCATGATTCACGAGCAGCATTTTTCTCACACCTTTCAACAAAAAGGATGGACTAAAACTGAAATCCAAAACACCCTACGCATCCTAAAAAAAGCAGAAGAGAAAAAACACCCCACTTTACTCCTTCTAGAAAACAATCTTTTCTGGATTGCCCTCATGAAATCTTTCATCGCCAACCTATTTGCCACCATCATCACCATCCCTTTGATCCTTTACTTTGAAGGCAGGACCCTATATGTGATATTGGCCATCCTTGGACTTTCTTTCGGCATTATCCTACACAGTGTTGCTAAACAAATTGAAAACCTACAAACTAAGCATCATGCTACTGTGTTCCTTTTTTTCCCCATCACCCTGATCATCAAATTCCGCATCATCCTCCACATTAGCGAACAATTTGCCCATTACCTTCAACTACCGACCCCTCAACACCCCATCCTTATCATGCTTGCCTACACCCTGCCATACTTATGCCCCTACACCATCCTTCTCCTGGAGGAGAAAAAATGGATCGCCTAAAAGAATGGACCTGCATCTACGTCAAAAATAAAGACCTCCTACAGAGAAAACTACAAAACCAAACTGAAAAAGGCAATACCCTCACTTTTCACTATAAAGACAAAATACATGAATATGTCATTCAAGAACAACTCTCCAACTGCTTTCAACATAAGACTTCCACCCCCTCTCTCACGTTTGTATGCCCCGCTACCCCACTCAACCTAGACTACATCCTAAAAAATTGGAGACAACTCATCACTTGCCCCTTTCAGTTCATCTTTGTCAACCTAAAAAATAACGATAAATGGATTTTAAACCCAAGCACACACCACTTGATCGCAGACGAATCCACCCTTGAATTGGGGTTAAAAAGCATGTTTGCCAACGTCGCTGGACTGCCCTTACCGCCCGAGCCCAAACACCGCAGAAAAGATAAAAAAGATGAAGAGCCTGAAGAGAGCGAAGAAGAATAAGACTCACTTTCTGCTTTTAATAAATACGAGTAAGATGACGGTGAACATAAGTAAAAATCCTGAAATTCTAAATGAAGTTGCAATGGTATATAGGTCTGCAACATAACCCATTAGAGGAGCAAATAGTAGATATCCTACATTCATCATTAATGAGTTTAATGAGAGAACGGTTGCTCTTTGCTTAGACTTTATTTGTTCATTCAATAAATGGGACAAAATAGGAGAGCCTATGGATCTAAAGAAAGCTAGGATTATTATGAATACAACTCCAGTATATCCTAAAAATAAAGCTGCCAATACCAACATAAGACCGTCTAGGACTTTAGAGACCATCAAAATAGGTCTATCACCAAATCTATCTGAGAGTCGATGCGATAAAAAGGAACCCAAGGCGCCCATAAGATAACCTGCTGCTGCAGCGATCCCGAAATAAGAGAGAGGAAGTTTTACAAGATTGAAAAAGATCTGATCTAGGTGTGCCGTTGACTCTGTGATGCCAAAAGAAAACAAGCTAAACAAGGATAGCAAGAGTAGCTGCTTATTCGAAAGAAATATTTTGATAGAACCCTGCATCTGCTTAAAGATATTTCTATGCGTTTCTTTCTTGTATTGGGGTTCTGTTGTTAAAAGAAATGAGATTAGATAAACTAAAGATATAGGTATCGTCAAAATTATAGGCAATCTGATATCGTAGTCTGCCATAAATCCTCCTGCGACAGAACCCACTAAAGCCCCCAACATGGCTAAAATGTTCCAATGACCGACTAACTTCTTATATTCGTTTTCTCTCTTTAACTGCTTAAGCGAGTCATATACCACTGCTTCCTGAGTTCCGCTGGTAAGGGTCCCTTTAATTGCAAAGAGTATGGAAAATACAACCAACATATGGAAATTTGCTGAGAAGGCGAGAAGGCCGGTAGCAATGATTGAAAGAAGCCCTGCAAACACTAAAGTTCTTTTCCTTCCGAATAAGTCCGCGAATGCCCCCGTTGGGAGCTCTAGAATGATCGAAATGAATGCTTGGATGCTAAAGAGCAAAGCGACCAGAGTGACTGCATCCACAATTTGATTGAAGAATAAAACCATTACCGGCAAGTAAAAAGCTAGGTTGGACATAAACGCCCGCAAGTACTCAAGTTGTATGTTTCTCTCTAAAAGCCCCATTTTTGACATAAAGGCTCAAGATCGATTCTTGTTTATAAATCTGTATATCTAGCTTGACCCATAACAAATGTTTTAATACTGCTCTCTACCCCCTTCCTCCATGGAAACCAAAGTCAGCAGCGGAACAGCCGAACTCGACTGGCTCCTGGAAGGAGGCTATGAAAAAGGAGTCATTACCGCCATCTACGGCCCTGGCGGAAGCGGAAAAAGCCTCCTCTGCATGCTCTGTGCCGCCCATAGCATCAAAAACCAAAAAATCATCTACATTGACACCGAAGAAGGCTTCTCTGTAACCCGATTTAAACAAGTCTGTGAAGACTACCCAAATGTCCTTGACAAAATCATCTTCCTCAAACCCACCAACTTCACTGAACAAACCCAAAGCATCCAACAACTCAAAGAAATTCTTGTCAAACAAAAAATAGGCCTCATCGTAATGGACACGATTTCCATGCATTATCGAGCTGAACTCAATGATCAAATCGGAAAAGAACTTAACAGCCAATTTGTCTTACAACTCAGAGACTTGATCGAGATCGCCCGAAAAAAAGAGATTCCTGTCCTTGTAACAAGTCAAGTATATTCCGACCTCAACGAAAAAGACAAGCTCAACATCGTTGGAGGGCTCATGATCAAAAACATGTCCAAATGCATCATTGAAATCAAAAAAATGGATGGAAAGAGAATGGCCGTTGTTCGGAAACACCGCAGCCTACCCGAAGGCAAAGAGATCAGTTTTAAGATTACAGAAAAAGGAATAGAAGAGGTAAAAAATTAAACCTCCGTGAAGTCTTCTACGGTATGCTTAAATGGATTGCTTACACCCGCCAAGCCTCGTTTCTCCAAATACTCCTTTGTCAATATATAGAAAGCAAGGCCCAAGCTCTTTTTTCCCTTGTTATTGCACGGAACCACCAGGTCAATGTAGTTAGACTGGTTGTTTGTATCCGAAAGTGCAGCTACGGGCACGCCCACTTTAACGGCATCCAAAACCGCGTTACGATCCGGCCAAGCATCCACAACCAACATCACCTTAATCTCTGTATAACTATTCAATGCTGAATTGGTCAAAATTCCAGGAGGATAACGGCCGGCAAAGAACCGAGCGCCCGTCAACTTACCGAACAGTTTTACTGGCTTCCAACCACTTTCTCTTCGGCAAACGACTAATATATCTTCTGGAGCGTATTTTGACAAAAGAGTCCCCAAAATCCTTAAACGATCATCAATCTGTTGAATATTCAACACCGACAGACCATCTGAGCGTGTTTTGTAGATAAAATTCGCCATGTACTTCGTCTTAAACTTTGTACCAATATGAATACCTGACTTTAAGTACTCATCATTTGGCACCAATAACTCTTGTGTTTCTCCCATTTTAATACACTCCAGCGAAGATTAGAACCCTTCGCGTTATGAAGAATTACGCACCCTCTATTTTTCTTGGCATAATTCTTCATCCCACGAATTTCCTTGAAATTCGCGTTATTATCGCCGACGCAGTGAGCGGGTAAAGTCCCAAAAAGCTTTCCTTCGCTCAAGAGCAAAGCTCTTGGCGTCGTCAGGAGCAAACTCCTGCGACGCGAAGAACGAAGTTCTTCAGCGTGCCAGAAATTTATAATTTCTGAGCATACCCTCGGCTATATTCTACATGGAGCTGGGGAGGGTTTATAAACGTTTTGGATCCATTTGAATCCAATAAAATAAAAGAAAACGCATACCTCGAATGATCGAGGTAGCAAAACAGCGAATTTATCTTCGCTTTTTCTTTGCAGCTGACTTCTTTCTCTTTTTTGCCATGGTTGTATTCACCTCTTAGCGTGATTTATCTATTTATTGGAATAATCCTATTTAAAACTTTCGATTTCACATTATTTTGTAAGCTTAAAACGTTGCAAAACTTCATATTGTGGCCCTTCTCGCGACAAAGTAGAACGATACAAAATAAATTCCTGCACGATGAATTGTTTTTTTTCTGTAACAACGTCTGTTGTTTTTTTAATCCAATTATTTTTTTCCAAAGCTGAAAGAGACTTAATCCTAGCCAACGTGAGGTGATCCTTGAATGGATGGTCTTCCTTGAACTCAGTTAGAGTGTTATTGATTTCCTTACTGAGTATTTTCAACGGTTTCTCGTCGATAAAATCCATCCAAAACACTCTCATATCGCTTTCATTTGGGAAAAAACAAAACTTATTCAAAGCTAGAGAAAAGTTGCTGAGATTTATTTTTTCCAATCGACCAGTGATAGCGCCCACTTTCTTTTCTTCAACCTCTCCCAAAAACTTTAAAGTGATGTGAAGGTTTTCTCTTCGCACCCAAGAACAACCTCGTTTCATTTCTGAAAAGGCATCCCTAAACGAAGTCAGGTAACTTTTTATTTCTTCCGGAAGATCGATAGCGATAAACAAACGTGCCATACCAAAAGAAAAAGAGAAGAATTATAAAAATACTTTGTTCAAAACCCTAATAATACAGATACAGGAAACAAAAAAATAGTAAAAAATAAAATATGTTTTCTGTTATCTTTAGAAGTTTTCAGAGTCTTCTGAAGAATCGTACTGCTCCTCTTCCTGGGCCTCTTCCGATTCGACTGGCTCGTCTGAAGAATTGCTTGATCCTTCTGATGGAGTTGAGGTTGCGGCTCCAGCCACTTCTCCGAAACCGACTTTCTTCAGAACCTTAGTAACGCGAATTCGGACTTTATCTCCTTGAGCGACGCCAGGCACAAAAATAACGAAACCGTCCTTACGAGCAATTCCGTCACCCTTTTCACCCAACGCTTCTATCGTTGCTTCAAACTCATCCCCCTCTTTAACCGGGGCAAACCTATTTCCAAACCCTCTATGTTCCATATTTCTTATTCACCTTTCTCTTTATGCACTGTGTTGACCCTCAGAAAAAGGAGTTCTTCACACTGCGCACCCTCTTAGAAAGAGGTTTTTGTTTATAAATTTAGTGGAACCAAAATCCAGAATAAAAAAATAAAAAAGACATCTAAATGTGCTAATGTCTGGCTCATGCATACAGAAACGCAGCTTCTGGGCATAAAAATTTAGCGATTTTTACGCATGCGGAAACATCGTGTTTCTGAGCATAGAAATCAGAGATTTCTATGCGAGCAGAAACTCTAGTTCCTGAGCATAGAAATCAGAGATTTCTATGCATCTTCGATGCCGTGTTCAGTCACTTGAAAAACGCACTCGCTATCCGGCAGATTTGGGGCGTCGATCAGTTTTCCTACTCGAGTACCTTTCTTGCCTCTACGCAAGTAGATTCGGAAGGTACTGTTATGACCTACAATGTTACCACCAATCGCTTCTGTTGGGTCACCGAAAAAAGTGTCTGGCCTTGCCATCACCTGGTTTGTCACATAAACGCACAAGTTGTACATGTCTGCTATCTTAGCCAAAACATGCATGTGCTTGTTCAATTTTTGCTGACGCTCTGCTAACGTACCACGCCCAACAAACTCTGCTCTGAAATGGGCCGTAAGAGAATCCACAATCACAATCCTTACATTCAAGCCCTGCTTGATCAACTCTTCTACTTTTTCGGCAAGCAGCATTTGATGATCTGAGTTGAACGCTCTAGCCACTTTGATGTTTCTAAGGACTTTATCTGGGTCCAGCTTTTTCCCCAACGCAAATTGGCGAATGCGCTCTGGACGGAAGGTATTCTCTGTGTCTATGTAGACTGCGACGGCTGTCGGATCTGCGGCTTGACAATTAACGGCCAAGGCATGGGCAATTTGCGTCTTACTGCTCCCGTATTGACCGAAGCACTCCACGATGGAACCGGTTTCAAACCCACCAGCTAACATGGTGTCAAAATTTTTACTTCCACTCGAGATGCGGATCACCTTTTCCCGCTTCTTCATGATGTCTTCTCCTGATTGAAAACCCATGTCAAAATTATCTCTCGCGTTCTGGATCATTTTCCTTGCGACCGCCTCGGTTATGCCTGCGGCTTCAACCAACTCGCCAGGAGTTGCAACGGCGATGGACAGAGGATTATCAAAGCCTGCTGCTGCTAGCTTTTCTGCAGTAGCTGCGCCAACGCCTGGTAAGTCTTCCAGCTTCTGGTCTTTTTTAGAAGTCGTCACAACGAGCTTCTTTTCTACTTTCGGTTCTTCCATCTTTTCCACCTTTCGGGGCAATTGTTTCAATTCAAGTTCTTGCATAGTAAACACCTCGCGTTTATTAATTTTGGGCTGCTCAGAGGAGCAAACATCCTATTAAAAAAGGTTCCCGAAGAAAAATCGGAAATTTTCCGAACAAAAAGAAAAAAATTCGGAATCATTGAATCTCCTCTTCATCGACGCTGTCAAAGGATACAAATTCATACGCTTTCGACAAAACCAGAGAAGCTTTGGGCAAGTCGTTGATTCTTAGAGAATTTGTAGACTGCCAAACCCCTGATTTATCCTTATAGGAACGACCGAAAGAAACTGTACGATAGGTATAGGTTTCTCCTTCCTTGGACTTACTTTCGTTGCGCCAGATCGTTGCGGTAATCGCACCGATCCGGATCTTTTTTTCCGGCAACTGCTTGCCAGACTCTAATTCTTTGGCCATAAGGCCTACTTGTTTTTTTTCCATTTTTCCACCCTTCCTTTCGGATCTTATTTCACATCCCTGTACTCTAGGACCTGTGGAGGTCCCAAAAATACAGGACTTAACGTCCTGTAGTTCGGACTTTCGTCCGAACAACCAAACGGCTTACGCCGCCGGTCCAGGGATGGGGAATGTGCAAGAAACTGACGTTCCTTACACTGTTCATGCCGTTTTGGCACAAACTAACCCTTCTTAGAACACGTTTTTTTATATAGCCTATCAGCCCATGTCCAGTGGGAAGTGGGGGGAGTGGGCTGAATTTCAGCGCTAAATTTATATAGGCTCAGCGTCTAAGATAAGGAATGTTTAGCATCTTCGAAAACCGAGATGTTAAACTGTGAGTGCTGCGCCTCCGTAGGAGCACAGAAATTCGTAGCGAATTTCTGGCTCCAGAAATCCTTAGGATTTCTGTGAGCCAACCCTGCGCAACGCGCCTAGCTCTCATTTCGTAGGGTTTTCGACCTGAAGATGCTAAACAAACGAAAAATGCGAAGTAAACGAGGCCAATCTGCAAGCGGAGCCGCTATCCTAGTCATTGTCATTGCTGTCCTTATCCTTCTATATATTATCATCCTCAGCCCCGAAGACCGTGCGGCTTTACTGGGTGAAGGACCTGGTAAAGGATCTGGAGGCCCCTCTGCAGGACAAGGACAACCCAGTGCAAATGACCGAAATGTACGACAAGGCTTCCAAAATGCACCTAGCGGACAAGTCATCCTTCAACAAGCCATTGGACGACTCTACCCAGAAGGAAGCAACTTAATGGAACACCCGATTCCTAGTTTTACTATATTTACTAAAACCAATGCTAAAGCCCTTAGAAGAGCTGAACACGCTTACATCAAAAACAGCTTCCTGGGAAAAACAAAATACAACCTTAGCTTCACCTATGATAAGAATACGATGCATAACCCACTCCTATCCTTCACTGCCGAGGAATATGATGGAATCCTGCGCATCTACCTAAATGGTGAAGCCATCTATGAACGAGAAATCAAAAGTCCCACCCCACCCCCCATCACCCTACCGGAAGAATACTTACGACTTAATAACGAACTCATTTTTGAAGCCAACAACGCCGGCGTCGCTTTCTGGCGCATCCATGAATTCAGCCTTCAAAACATCATGATCACAGCCGATGTAAAAGACATTCAAGCCAGCACTGCAGAACACCACTTCACCATGCCTCCTGCTGAATATGAACATCTCGCCTACTTGGAACTTAATTACGTGCCGAACTGCGACCCTCGAGTCACGGGAAGACTTATCCTTCGAGTCAACAACAAACCCCTTAGCAGCAGCTACCCTGACTGTGGACAAATGGCGGCGCTGCAAATCAGTCAAAACCTCCTTCAACCAGGTGATAACAGCCTATTTTTCTTGTCCGAACAAAGCACTTATTTAATTGATCAAGTATCCTTACGCAGCCAACTCAGCGGAAGCATGAACCCCACCTACTACTTCAACCTCCCCATGGATGTATACAATGCCTTGGGCGGCCAACCCGGCGGTTACGCAGGATCCCCTCAACAAGGAGGCCAACAAGGATATGGAGGACAAGGCGGTACACCTGGAGGGTATGGACAACAACAGCAATATGGAGGCAGCGCCAGCCTCGTTATTACCGTACGATTTGCGGATGCCACCCAACAGAAAGTGGTTACCTTGAATGTCAATGGATTCCAAAATACCATTGAAACTACCGACTTAAGCTACTCTACCCTAGTACCCCCTGAGTTTTTAATTGACGGACCCAATAGCATCCAGTTAATCCCCCAAGGAAGTCCTCTGGATGTTGTAGAACTACGCGTTGAAATCCAACAAGCGGCCTAATATGAAACTATACACCCTTGCCATTTTGATGTTGGTGTTTTTTACTGCGTGTACCACCATGACCCATAATGCTCCACCTGGTGAAGACATCACTACCTATGACGAATGCGTGCGCGCTGGAAACCTAGTCATGGAAAGCTATCCTAGACAATGCGCTACGCCGGATGGAAAACATTTTGTCGAAGAAATCGATAAACCAGTCTGTAAAAACCTTTGCGGAGACGGGCGATGTGAAGAATTCGTCTGCTTGGCGATTGGCTGCCCCTGCGCTGAAAGTGCTGAGACTTGCCCAGAAGATTGCAACGGTGGCGGAAATACTGAACCAAGCTATTGCCCTGCAATCTACCAACCTGTTTGTGGCTTGGTAAACGTTCAATGCATCCGAGCTCCATGCCCGCCCCAGTACCAGACGTTTAGTAACTCGTGTGAATTAAGCAAAAATTCTCTCGCCAAATTTGTGCATGAAGGAGCCTGTGAAAAAGAAGCTTCCTGCGGAAATGGCCTCTGCGAAGCAGGAGAAGCCGATGATTGCCCTGTATGCACAAAAGGAGAAGTTTGCTCACTTCGACCTTGCTTCCGAGGCACGTGTGCACAAGACTGTGCTGCTTCTCTTCCTAAGGGCACTCCTTGCTGTTACACGGCCCCAGGAATGTGTTCTTATACAGGCGAACAATCCTGTCGAACCGGAAAATACATTGATTGTTCTGCCCCCGCTTGCAATCCACTGGTACGGTAAATTTCTCCTCTAAAATGAGGCAATATTTATATACCCTGAAACAGCAGAATAAGCTAAAAAGAGGGAGCTATGGACAATTCCGCTATGCACATTAAAAGTGGGCGTAATTACCCACTCCGAGAACTTCGCCTAACTTGTAACCTAAACGAAGCTCTTGATGTACGCTTCTGAACCAAGATGAGTGAAGAAGATCCATTCTCAGGATGGACTGGCGGGGGGGAAAACAGAAAGAAAACAGGAACTAACACGCCCTCTCAAAACCAAGTAGGCACCCCTGCATGGAATGAATTTGACTTCAAGTCAGACAGCCCATGGAAAAAATGGGTAAAACGAAGATTTTCACAAGCTAAGCAAGGATGGTCTGCCGACCTTGAAAAAACAAAACAAAGAGCAGCAGAAGGAAAAGGCCTCGGATACATCCCCGCAAAAACCCGTCAAGGAGTTGCTTTCGGAGCTGCGCAAGCCGCCCGAGGCAAAGACTATGCCAAACAAAAAATTCAAGACTACAAAGCCAAGAAACAGCAAGAAGCTGAAGAAGCACGGCAACACGCCGAAGAAGCTGAACTCGACCAGATCCGAGACCAAGGCAAACGACAAGAAGCCATGGAAGAAGCCCGTGCACAAGCTGAACTAGACCGATACGACCAACAAGCTGAAGAAGTACTGCAAGGACACCCTGGAAATATAAGATATTGCTTCGCCTTTGTCATTGCTTGCGCCAATTTTGCCTCTAACTTAATTGCTATTGGGCTTGCTCCCGGTGCAGGCGATGTGATTGACGCGATTACTGAAGCGTTATATTTTGTCTTCCTAGGGAAAAGAGGGTTTTTTCCAGCAGTCATAGGAGCCTTTGAGTTTATCCCTGGCGCAGACTTCTTCCCTATCCATATCCTCGGAGTATCCATTGCCTGGTACAGCGATCGTAAATACCACAATGAAGCGGCCCGAATCAGAAAACGAAAAGAAGAATACCAAGAAAAAATAAAAAAAGCTCAAGCGGGAAAGAAAGGAAAAACGTATAGCTCTCCCAACCCCGTCTGGACGGCGGGCCTTCTAGTGATCATCGTTGGGACACTTCTCCTGACCTTTTTAGGCTACTTACCTTTCACCAATACTGCCGTTCAATTGCTTGCAGGCATTCCCGTCATTTTGCTGTTGCTCTCCTCTCTAGATGTTCCTTTCCTTCCAAGACCCAGCTGGAACCAAGACTTGTGGATCTTTCTTCTTCGATGGGCAGCCATCTTGGGTGTTGTTGCTTTTGCCATCCTCTATTTATTGCCAACCTTTATCGGCTGCATACGAAGTGGAGAATGCCAAGCCCTACTCGAACAAGGCGTCCTTCAAGGCCAGATCGAAGGAAGAAAACTTTTTGGAGGCCGCAACCCCATTGACTTTACGCGAAATTGGATCAATCGTGAACTCGTCACGGCCGGCTTCCAACTCGAAGGAAAAGCAGAGAATCAAAAAATTGGATGCCGAATCCTCAGCATGAACACTCGACTGCCTCGAGGAGGCGTGTTGCATGAAGGCGAACCCATCACGGTCTACAGCAAACTGCTCTGCACGCTTTATTACCCAACGGACATCCAGCATCATTGTACCCTTGCCACTGCCACGCAACCCATTGGAACGGCTCATGAGATTGACCCAGAAAGCACCAATGTGTATGAAACCAAAGAAGAAACCGTGGCTTGTACTTGGAATAACCTCAAAAAAGGAACGTACCGAGCAACGTACACAGGAAGCCTTGTGAGTACAACCAACGCCTTTGTCACGATGACCTTTGTCGAACGAGACACCCTTCAAAGCTTCCGCACCCATGAACCTGAAGTGGACGTGAACAAACTCCTTCATATTGATCCGGTCTTCAAACCCTTATACACCCACGGACCCATTACCGTACAAATTGATCGCGTTACACAACCCATTGCCCTGGACTTAGAAGCCCCAAAAACAGTTCCTCTACACCTCTTCCTGGAAAGCAACTGGACTGACGGAAAGCTGGAACATGCGGAGTACATCACCTTGTACTTACCCCAAGAAATGGAACTCGAAACGAAAACAGGCTGTGAAAACTTTGAACCTACAGAAAGCAACATCCAAGAATACAGAGCTTATACCATTCCTTATGATAAACTCAACGCACGAGAAATCCTGCAACGACTCACATGCAACATCCGAATCCCAGACGCAAGAAAACTCTTAAAAGACAAACCCAAAGCCCTCAAAACCCTTGCCTTGGAAATCAAGTACAAATACAAAATCCAAAAAGAAACCACGTTTTCGGTGAGAACATGAGAAAAAGAGAAAATCTTAGCATCTTCAAGTATTTTATCCTCATTGCCTTACTTCTCCTAACCGGCTGTGTCTCGCAAGGAGGCCAACCCTATAAAGACGTCAACTACTTCACCGGAACAGATGGAGTCACGATCCAACTCATCGAAAATGCACCCGCCAAGATCATCGATGAAGAAAGCACCTTTCCAGTGTGGGCTTTGGTGCAGAATAAAGGCTCCTACGATGTTCAAAACCAAGAGGGAGATCCTGCGCAAAACGTCTACGTGACAATCATTAAAGACAACTACTTCATCCAAGGAACCACCGAAGGATATGCTGCACCGTTCCCCATCCGAGGAAAATCAGACGCTTACCCGGAAGGACAATTTTATACCTTAGACTTGGGGATGTACAAGGCTTCTACGATTCCTGGCAACTTTGAAAAACCTGAAACCCCCCTTTTAATCACTGCCTGCTACCCCTACAAGACCAAACTCACCCAAGATGTCTGCATAGACGTCAATACCCTCAATAAACGCGTCCAACCCTGCAAAAGCACTGAAACCACCTTCTCGGGACAAGGAGCTCCTGTTGTGATTACTAAAATCGAACCCAACATGCAACAACTTCAAGGCGGATTTGTACGACCCACCTTTAAGATTTACATGGACAATAAAGGAAAAGGACAAGTCATTTCACCTACTCCCAGCCAAAGACCACCCGACCAGATTTGCGCGTTGCAAGGAGCCCAAAAAGACGAGACCGACCGCGTCCAAATCAAAGCCTACCTCTCAGACCTACAACTGGACTGCGGCCCAGAAGGCACACCAGACTATATTGACATTGGAAGCACACAAAACTGGATGAATTGTTATGTTACTGAGGAGGCTTTACGAAACCAACCTGCACGGTTTGGAAATCGAGACAACTACAAGACGACTTTACGCGTTGAGCTGGACTATTACTATATGATTACTGCAGAGCAAAAAATAACCCTGCGACATATCCAACGATTCCAAAAGCCAAAAGAACTACTCGGACTTGACCTAAACGGCCGATGTCCCTTCCCCTGGCAGTATTATGACTCTCAAACAGACCGATGCTGGAATAAATGCGACTACTGTGGAAACCCCGCGATCAACCCCAAACCAGCCTTCTGCACTTCCAGACCCATCCTCGGAGAAACCTACAAAATCATTGATGACTTTGGATGCAATTGCGACCAAAAAACATTCGAATCCTTATTTAAACGAGAAACTTGGTATTACGACCAAGAAATCCAACAGTTCAAACCCTTCAAACTAGCCGTCCCAGGCGACCTATGCCCAGATGATTACGGCTGCTGCAGACCCACCGACTGCTCCCAATACCACACTGACCCAAAGGGCTGCAGCACTCAAACAGAGGAATGCACGTACTGCGCCAAAAACAGCGAAACCGAAAAAGCCAGTTGCATCAATAGCAAACGAGGAGAAGAAAGCTTCACACCCGAAGAACGCACTGAAAAAATATGCAAACCCCTCTGCGGAGAACGCAGCCAGTACAATGAAGCCAAGAACACCTGTGAAAAACCGCCCAAAGAAACCGCTGTAAAAACTGAAACAAAAACTCCAACAGCACCCGCACCATGAAAAAAACGTATTTGTTTAGCATCTTCAAAACTCTGAATGATTCTTTACGAGGTTCTGCCTCCCCGAAGGGGCCAACCCCCGCAACGAACTCAAAATTCCATCGAAAGAGTTTTGACCTGAGGATGCTAAACAAACGCAAAATAACTTTTGCAATAACCCTCACTTTACTGTTTCTCCTTAGCTGCCAAGCCACACAAAAATCAGGAGGATATTTTGGAAAAGATGGAGTGGTAGTGACTTTAACCGGAGGCATTCCAACACGCATTTACACGGAGAAAGACCTGGAGATAAAATTCCTGACCGGGAATGCAATCGTGGGAGGATTCCAAGATGAACCCTTAGGCACAACCCTTGAACACGCTGGAGACTTAGACATTGGGGTTAAAGTATGGAATAAAGGCACCAGCTTTGTCCGCGGAGCGATTTATATTTCAGGATATGACCCCAGCATCCTGGCCTTTGAAGGACAAGATGACAACGTCAAAGACTTACAAACCTACAAAGACTGCACGCTCGACATCGAGAAACTAGGATTTGGCCTGTTCAATGGAAGATTCCAATGCCAAAAAATAGAAATCCCCGGCCTCGGCGAAGTCAGCCTCGGACTTGCGGCCAACAAACAAGGACACTTAGCCCTGGACTTGGGAGGATTGGACTTAGACAAACTCCTCGGAAAAGTTTTTCAAACAAATTTCTTTGAACGAACCAAACTCTTTGGAAAAACAGACATCTCCTTTACAAAGAACGACGCCGGCACACGATTTGACATCGGATTTCACAACGAAGACCTAGACTTGCCCTATGCCAGCCGAGGACGACTGTTTTTAGCGGCGTACAGCTTTATTGACTTTACCATGAACGGAAAAGGAGTTGAATTTATTTTACCACCCAGCATAGCTGACTATCCAGGCACGAATGCACAGTACTTTAATTTTAGAGGCATTGTCCGAGGATTACCCCCCGGACAACCCACTGCTGACCAAACCGTGCAAATCAAGAGTTGTTATCTTTACAGCACGTATTTTGCTCCGAACGTCTGCATTGACCCCGACCCAGGATCGGCCAGCAAAAAAGTGTGTACTCCCACTCGATATTCCAGCAGCAAAGGACAAGGAGCACCGGTTGCGATTACGAGCGTTCAACAAGAAACCACTCCCACTAAGGTTTACTTCAAGATTGACATTGAAGACGTCGGCAAAGGCCAATTGTACGACCCTGGAAAAATCCAACGCTGCAGCCCCTATTATCCCCTGCCTGTGGATGCCAATGACTTGGATACCGTTATTATTGGGGCAGCCTACATCGGAAAACAACGACTCCAATGCACCCCCCCCTTTTCCGTGAGACTTAATAAAAAGAAAGGAAGATTCACCTGCTGGTATGACCTGAGTGGTGCTATTGTTACGAAGAGCGGTTATCAAACGCCGTTGACACTCGAACTATGGTATGGGTACAGCAGCTCACAACAACGAACGATCCAGATCAAACGGGTCTAAAGACTGCCTTCTTCTTTATCCCCTTCATGCTTCAACCAAGAAACGCTCTTTACACGCTCGGTGACGTACTTGTCTTAAAGTAGAAATAAACTAGAGCCTATAAACATCTACAACTCCATACGAAGCGGGATTGTGATCGATAATTGGAAGGTTGGTTAGCTGCCTGCTCAGTATTGAATTTCTTCGACAAGAGAACTTAAGTGTTCCCTTTTTTTTCTTTTTCAAATGTAGAGCGAAAGTAAAGCAGGGCTTATAATAAGTTGATTTTTTATGGCAAGTCTTTCTTATCAAATTGATGGTAAAAGCAGTTGTTTTTAGAAATTTCTTTAAGGATAGAAACTGGTTCTGCTTATTCATAATGATCAGTCTTGGCAGGCTTTCTCTTCCTAAGGTCTTGAACAAGCTTCGATAGAATTCAGGCGCTATTCCTTTCGGCTTATGCTTCTTAAACTGCCATGCATCTAAATCTATATGGGCCTCTCCACCTAATTTAAGCACTCTAGCAACTTCTTGCAATGCACGAAATTTATCTTTTACATGATGAAAAGTCACTTGGCTTAAGACAAAGTCAAAACAAGCATCTTCAAAAGGTAGACGAGTTGCGTCTGCAATAACTATGTGAGGCTTTTTCTGAAGAGATACTTTTAACTCTCTACACAAAGCCAACCACTCTTCTTCATTCCTAGGCCCATGAGAGCGCAACTTATTCACCCCAGTGAAAGACACAGAAGGAAACAACTTGGCGAGTTGCAATAGTAAGGCTCCTTTTCCAGCACCAATCTCCAAAACGCTTAGGTGAGGATAGGTCTTGAGTTTTCTTCGTATAACTGTTTCTATGTTGCTAGAGTGCATTACTTTTTTATTGAAGTCTGCCAAGCCCCGATAGAGGCCTCTGGGAGTATCTGCATAGGTATGTAAGACTCGCATAAAGAGATATTCATTTCAACGAATATAAACATTGCTATTTTTGAAATGTAGCCAATTTACTAAAAAAGTATTTAAATACTATTCTTTTCCTAGGTTTTAAGGGGCTTTTATAACTTAGATTAGTAGTTAACATTGACACAAATAGTCACAAAAGGGGGAGCAAATGATAGGTAAAATATATAAAATAAACCTATTTTTCATTTAAATGGCAAGACAAATTAGAGTTGCCTTAATTGGTATTGGAAATTGTGCGAGTAGCTTGGTTCAAGGAATTTCTTACTACAATAACATAGGCGCAAACGAATTTTCTCCAGGAATTATTCATCCGAAGGTTGGAAATTACGAAATAAAAGATATTAAAATTGTGTTGGGGTTTGATATTGATGCGCGAAAAGTTGGTCAGTTTCTGTCAGAAGCTATTTTTGCAAAACCAAATGTAGCATCAAAATACATGAAGGTTCCAAAGAACGAAGCTCCGGTTTATATGGGGCCCATACTTGATGGAAATCCAAAGCATATGAAAGATATAGATCCGGATAAAGCGATCATTCTTTCTTCAAATAATCCAGTGGATGTTGTTAAAAAATTACAAGAACATAAGGTAGAAGTGGTTGTAAATTATCTTCCAGTCGGATCCAAAAAAGCAACAGAATTCTACGCACAATGCTCTATAGATGCGAATTGTGCATTTGTCAATTGCATGCCTATTTTTATTGGTTCAAATGAAGAATGGGTTAAAAGATTCAAAAAAGCAGGTATTCCGGTTCTGGGAGATGATATAAAATCTCAACTTGGAGCAACATGGGCACATAGGATGGCTATCCAGGCATATTTAGATAGGGGGATAAAAATATGTTTTACCAAACAAGAAAATTATGGGGGGAACACAGATTTCCTTAATATGACCAGCAGTGAAAGGATTAAGACAAAATTATTAAGTAAGAAGAGCTCTATAGAACACCTTATAAAAGATCATTCGAAGGGGGGTTATTTAATTCCCCCAGTCTATGCTGGGCCAGGGTCCAAACATAACAATCATGGCTACATAAAAGGTTTAGGAGATAATAAAATAGCAAAAATACGGCTAGAAGGAAAAGGGTTTGGCAATCGACAAATTAATATGGACATACGACTAGAAGTTGAAGATTCTCCTAATTCTGCCGGAGTCGTTGTAGATGCAATTCGATGCGCGAAATTGGGGTTAGATAGAAAAATAGGAGGTGCTATAACATCTGCATCTTCTTTTTTATTTAAGCATCCTTACGAAAAAATAGATGATAAAAAAGCGATAAATAGAATTGAAGGTTTTATAAAAGGAGATTTAATGAGGTAGTATGGAACGAAGAAATCCTTTCGACCTATTAAAAACTAAGTTAGAGCATGAATTAAAAAATCTAAATCGTCCGAAGCTTTATTCTATTGGGATTTACGGGTCTTACGTAAGGGGAGAAACGGTAGAGTCTTGGTCTGATTTGGATGTGCTGATCTTTACTAATTCAAATAAGATACCATTGGATCTCCTCTTAAAATTAATAGAGGTTAAGAAGAAGATTCTTACAAAAGATTCTAACATACAGCTTACTTTTCGTATTCATTCAAAAGATGAGTTTCCAGATTATAAAACTGTTGAAAGCTCGATATGCTCGTATTCTCTTTTTTCAATTTATAAGGATATTATAACAATATTTGGTAAGGATTTAAAAGAAGAGATGAGAAAAGTTTTGAAAACTGTTACCATCAGTAAGGTTGAGAGTGATTTAAAATCTAAGATTATTGGTTCACGGCACGAGTCACGCAGCCTGATAAGTTCAAGTAATTCGTTACAACCTTTTACACAATCTTTTCATGTTCTTGTAAAAATAGAAGGAAAGAAATCTTATATTGTCGCTAAGTACATAGATATGATTTTGGAATGCGCACTTTGCTTAAACATTCTTAAAGGAGATTTCAGCAGAAAAAAGGAAGAGATCGCTAGAGAGTTTAGCGAGTTTTTTCATGAATTCGAGTTTGCCATGCTCCCAACTACAGCATGTAAAATAAGATCAGAATGGAATAATAAAAATCTAATAATTCCAACAGATTTCATCAACCACAGCGCTCATTTTTTTGAAGAGCTATTCGATCTTTTTGAGAAGAATTTGAAATTTAATAAGATTAATAATGCGTTTGAAGGATTACTTGTAAACGATACGTGTTTCCCGTATAGAAAAAATGTCTGTATTTTATTATTTAAGGATAATGGTAATTTTCTTATTGTAGAAAAAAAGAATAAAGAATGGCAGTTTGTTCAAGGGGGGGTTAACATTCATGAATCATTTGAGGAAGCCTTAAAAAGAGAACTCTTAGAAGAGACGAATATAATCCAGTATAATATAATAGGGAGGTCAAAACATATAAATATATTTGATTGGCCAGAAGACCTTCAGAAAACAAAACATTTTAGAGGACAAGAACAACATTTCTTCATCGTCAAAGTTCCTGATTATATAAAGGTTGACCTTGAAAAAAAAGAGTTATCTTCATATAAATGGGTAAAGCTTGGGGATATACAAAAATTTATCCGAAGAGAGGATATCCTAGAATCCTTAGAGTATATTAGAGACGAATTCAAGAAGGTGTTTGATGACTAAATTTATCGTCATTGGTGGGGGTACAGCAACAGGGACAGGAAAAACATTTTTTACAGCAAGTCTCTCTTATATTTTGTCCACTTTCGGTCTAAACGTGACAATAATAAAATTTGATGGCATTCTTAACCTAAATTTTTCTACGTTAATAAGTTCAAAGCTTAAAAAAAAGGAACTAATATGGGAAGGAGAGGAAATTTTTGTTACAAACAATAATGAATTAGTTGATTCAGATATCGGGGTCTATGAAAGATTTCTTGACAAAAATTTTACTAAAAATAGTAGTATTACTAATGGGGAATGTTATCAAGAGCTTATCAATAAACAGTTGCAAGGGAATTTTGTTAAAGGAGAAATAATCACCGTCAACAGTCACTTGATACCTATTTATATAGAGAAGATAGTTAAAGCTTCTAGAGGATGTGATGTATGTCTCATTGAGGTTGGAGGAACACTCGGAGACAATGATTCAATATTTTTCATCAAAGCTCTTGCAATTTTAAGAGAAAAGTATGTTGAAAAGCTTATTTTTATTCATTATAACTATCTGCCAATGAAATCTAAATCTGATATACTCGTGGAAGATGAACCCTTCTTATTGAAAATAGTAAAGCAGAGTTATGAAAAAGCAGTTAATTCGCCCCTTAAGCCAGATCTTTTAGCTATAAGATGTGACGAGCCATTTCTTAAAAAACATAAAGAAAGAATATTGAAAGATGTGTTTCTTATGGATAAGCAGCTTATTATTGTTCCAACAGTCAAAGATATATATGAGCTTCCTACAAAACTTATGGAAAGAGAAGAATACAAAATAATATTCTCCAGACTCGGATTGAGTATTACAAACCGTAAAGAAGGACATTTGGAAAAATATTGTCTCCTTCCGGTAGATTCTGAAGCGAATGTATTAATTTTCGGACAGACAGAGTCTTCAGGATCTTTTATTTCTTTGAAAGAAGGAGTAAAACACGCATTAAGGCATTTAGGAAAGGACGCAATAATTACCTGGCCAAAGGAAAACGAATCAGTAAATATTGACCCAAGACGGTATGATTATCTGATTATAACTAGAGGAATAAAGGAGGTCTACAAGAAAAAAAATGCGTTGCTAAATGGAGATATCCCGACTTTAATAATTGGAGATGTATTTGAGAAGAGATTAAATACTAGTAGGTGTTTTATAATCCAGTCCAATCTTGAATATAAATCACGACCTATGAAACCATCTTTGTTAGATTTTTTTTCTTTAAAATGGAAAAAAGACAAATCGTATCAGGGAAAGAAAGCTTAGAAGTGGTAACGGACTCGAAAAAAGTATTAGAAGTTATTGATGAGAGTCTTTATCTTAGACATATCATTCCTGAATTAGAGTCTAGATTTATCAATGACAGCAGTAAAATTGGAAGCACAGTTGAGTTATTAAATGGCGATCCAGAGTATACTTGTGTTAGTGATTTAGTAAGAGTAAAAGCAGCGTATGAACATGTATCGGAAGGGCAAATATGCTATCTTATATACCACCTTTTACAACGTGAGTTTTTGAAGCATGAATCATACGTTGTGCATGGGGCCGCAATAGCAAAAAATAATAAATCGATCTTATTGATCGGTGCGTCAAAAGCTGGAAAAACTAGTTTAAGTTTAGAGTTATCATTAAATAGGGGATTTACGCTTTATGGGGATGACGCTATAAAACTAAGCCTCGCTGATAAAGTTAATCTATCAGTTGTCAGTGGCAATCGCTTTGTAGGCTACAGGAAACACCATACTCGTCATAATAAAATAAGTGAAGCTTATCCAGATGGATTACCCGTATATTTAGATGCTGTGAGATTAGGTATATATAGTAAGACTCCTTCTGCTTTGAATCACGTTGTTTTTCTAGAGCAAGATTTGTTTGGAACAAATAGAAGTTCTTATCTAGGTGCGGAGGTTGGTCGAATATTATTTTACGAAATGATAAGTAGAGAGATGCGCGCAGCAGGTTACTGCATTATGGAAAATGCGCTCCCACTCCCATCTTTAGATAATGGGAAAGAATCAAAATTTTTTTTAGAAGTTTTGAAAAGGCAAGACGTAAGGTTCACTACTCTTACAGGGAACTATAGAGATATGCTAAAAAGACTAGAGGAGATAACGAATGATTAGCAATAAACTGGATATAGTGATTATTTCACATGCCTCTATAGACATTACCATTGAAGGCATTTTTCTTGGAGGGCCTACATCTTATGGAGGAAGAATCCTTTCAGAACTAGGAAGTAATTTTCTAGTCGTTCCACAAATAGGAAGAAACGATTTCCTATTTAGAGACTATTATTATAAAAAAATTAAAAAATATGTGTTTATTGAAAATAAGAATACAACAACTTTTAGGTTAGAGGAGTGCAAAGGGTTAAGGAATATATATGTAGTTAAAAGAGCGGAGAATTTAAATATTAAAAATATTCCAAAAGAGGCATTTCAATCAAAATATATTTTGCTTTCTCCTATTGTTGATGATATGCCTATTGATTTTGTAAGAGATGTGGCGGCTAAAAGTCATAATGGAGTCGTATGTATAGATCCATTTAATAATGATAATGGAAGATTTACGCGCAAGCATAAACATTATTTTGAACAGCTGTTGGATTATGTGCAAATAATTAAGTTATCGAAAAATGAACTTTTAGGTCTTTCAGATTGCAAAGATATGTATAAAGCTCTTGAGCGATTAGGGTGCTCTAAGGTATTATTCTTAATAACTCTTGGGAGCCAGGGGGTATTAGTCTATAATAAAAATATGTGGAAGATTGTTCCACCATTCAAAAAGTATTTAGTTAAAGATACTACGGGCTGTGGTGATATTTTTTTTGCATCATTCATTTATGGTCTTGTAAATAACTTTCCTCTCCTTGAAAGCGCTCTCTTCGGCAATATATGTGCTGGGCTTTCAGTAAGGGAGAAGGGTGTTGACTCCATCCCTTCCAAGAGTGATATATGGGAAGAATTTGAGAATCGGTGCTCTTACAAATAAGATTGAGATCCTAAGCCAGAAACCTGGCTCGCACCTATGTGGGGGATATTCTTGGCGTTCTAATCCGAAGTATGCCAGATTAAGTATGTTTATCCTCTCATTTCTCGACGATAAATGGCATTAAATCAGCTCCAAAAACCTTATTTGCCGTCGATATTAACATACTTATAGCAGTACAATTCGTTCTAATCTCCTCCTAACATTCACCCTTCCTCTGCCAGAGGCTCGTGATGCAGCCAAGAAACGCTCTTTACACGCTCGGTGATGTACTTGTCGTTGATGAGATGCTGAATTAAAGGCTTTGGCTCTGAATATTTACGCTTCAACTTCACCCACAAGCGGCCTTTTTCTTCGTAGGCTGATGCGTGTTTTTCCTTGAACTTGACGGCATCTTCCTTGTTCTTGATGGGAGGACCTTGATGCAGAACGGTGTCGGAGAGTTTTTCTTTTTTCACCACGAAATACAGGATCGAGTTTTCCTCGTCAAACTCGAAGCCATCCTCCACCAATTGGAAATCATGCTCTGCCAAACGCTCTTTTATGTGCTCAAAAACTCTTAATACCTTTGTACCAACCACATCTGCCTTGCCCTCCAAGGGCTTGACGTCTAAACCCAGAACCCAGTCTTTTTTGTGCTTCAACAACACGGCATCCCAGTCGATGTGCTTTAACTCAAAGAAAGACTCGGAAGGACGATCCAAAAAACTCTTACACACTGATTTGAACCGCTCAAAGGATTTATCTGAGACGGAGGCAGCCGCATTGCGATCGGGTTGGATAGGATCCACGATGACGAGCGGAGAGACCAGTTTGGAAGGGTTCAAGGCTTTTAATGGGTCTTGGTGATGCCCCTCGCTGTCAATCACGACTCGAGAATCCCATTCTGAGGCTTCCTGGACTAACGCGGGGAATGAACCTGCATGCAGAATGAGCAAGTCAATTACATGACCGGAGAAACCCTGCACAAAACTTTCTGCTCCATACACTCCTGCTGACTTGCAAAAAACCTTCATCAACCGAATGTCATCCGCCAAAAAAGGCTTTTTTGATATTTTACGCTTCACATAATCCACGTGAAATGGGCTCATGTCTGTGACGTTCTTTGCCTCTTTGTGATCTGAGATCCTTAAAACTGGGATGACCTCGAAGAAAAAATCATTTTGGAATTGGAAATAATCTCTGGAGCCGTGAATTCTCTCAACCCCCTTAAACAATAGGTTTAGAACAGGCTCTAACAAGTCGGAAATGGGCTTGTCAGGATATTTACCCTTATCAAAACGCACGAACAAGTCCACATCATGATCTCCTCTTAAAAAAGTGCCTTTCGCAAAGCTGCCCCCAATGACACACTCAGCATCTATATTGGCGACATGCAAAGCCGTGTTGATTCTCTTCACCACGCCTTCCACTTCATGCACTTGCACTTCTTTCGGCTTGACCCGATCGAGCACCTTCCTTAATAAGGCATCCATGCATTAATCCTAGAGAATGAGCTATAAAAAGCTTCCTTTCCCCCTTACAGAGATTCCGAAAGTAGGCTTTTGAGGGGCGAAAAATAGATAAAGGGGGAAAGGTAAGAAGCATTCGGGGGGGTGAAACCCCGCCGAATGCATCGATATGGCACGATACCGTATCGACAATGAGTTGAGCGAGTTCG
>DATDWO010000036.1:0-12183 GCA_035289665.1 Candidatus Nanoarchaeia archaeon | reverse complement strand
AAATACTCTTTTTCATCATTTTGCTAAAACAAGACACTTGATTCCCCGATGAACAAAAAAAACTACATAAAAAAATCTGCTAATAAACTCTAATTCCAGAGTTTCTAGCCAAAAAAATCACTCACCTTCGGAATCTCTGTCGATAGAAAATTGGTAATTAATACCCACTATACAATGACAAAAAACGAAATGTTTATAAACTAGTTAGATATTTCTCTAGCATTACGTTAAATGGTGGTGACTATGAAGAACATCCTTTTCGTTGCAATCGCGATCGTCTTAATGCTAGTTCCAGCTTTCTCTGTCCAAGCAAACACCTGTGCGATCAGCACCGGCCATGGCCTTTTGCAAGATGTGGAATGTGACCGAGTCCCTGATATCCTCGATAATTGTCCTGGTTTTTTTAATCCCGATCAATCCGATTCAAATCGTAATTCCGTTGGAGATACGTGCGATCGTTGGTATGAAGAAACCGTTCTTCAGCAATCTCAAGTGCAGCAACCTCAAATCAGGCAACAGCCTCAGGTTATGCAACAAGTTATGCAACAACCTCAAGTTATGCAGCAAAGAGTACAGCCCGTTCAAAGACCTGTTGAAAAAGTCGTTGTAAAGCAAGTGGCTCAGCCTAAGAAAACATCTCAGACCTTAATGGAAGAGGCTTTCCCGTACGCTATGGTTTTGACAGAAGAAACCCAGATTAAACTGCTTTCACAGCATGACCTCTCTGCAGGCGGAGCAGGCGTCATTTATCCCATTAAAATCTTGAACAAAGCGAATCGAATCAAGCAGTACTCCTTTATCGCATTCAATGTGGATGCGTTCGGTACGTACCGCTTTGATCCAGGCAGTGTTGTATTAATCAAGCCCAATGAGGAAAAAACCGTTTACTTGTATGTTCAAGCAGATTCCACCGCTCGATTGGGAGAGCATACTTTTACTCTTCGAATCGAATCCGGTGATGAGCAAGCGCAAGCCATTCTCCGTGCCACTATTTTCGGAGACGGCCCTAGTTTAAAGGAGTTCAGCATCTCCGATAGGCTTGGAGTTATTTTATTGACCATTTTGGTCTTGATCTTGTTAGCGGCTTTGGTTTTTGTCTTGAGCCGCCGACGAGTGCAAAACGGAAAGGGTGGGCGTAAGGTTAAGTATTCCAATTATTAGGGGGCGAGTGTTACCATGAAAAAACTCAGCTGCCTAGTTGTCCTTTTTTTGCTTATTTTATCTTCAGTGCAGGCTAAGATTTTTGTAGACACCTATTCATTAGATTATGTAACCTCTTCTACAGAAGAAGGTTTGAAGATCTGTTCCTGTTCCAGTAAGGCCGATCGTTTCCAGATCCAAAACATAGGAGATTTTAATGCGGCTTACCGAGTGGGCGTTCGCTCTCCAGTTCAAGAGTGGTTTGGCTTCTCGGATTTGACTTTTGCTTTGCAGCCGGGTCAAAAAAAGAGTGTAGAAGTCTTTATGGACATTCCTTGTGACGCTCAACCAGGTAGTTATGAGTATACTGCTTTGGTCGCTTCCAATCATGATGGGATGAAGGAAATCAAGCGTCCTTTCCAAGTCGTTCGCTGCCAAAACCTAGGATTTGAGCTTTTACCGAGTAAGGTTTCAGCTAAGTCCTGTGGCATCGCTAATTTCCAGGCGCACATCCAGAATGTGGGCTTGTTCAGCGACCGCTTTACCTTATCCTCAGATCTTGCCACGTTCAGCGAGCCTTCTGTGCTATTGAAGGCACAAGAAGAAAAAACCATTTATGGCTACGTCGCAGTGCCTTGTTCAGAGAAAGACAACTTTGAAGTTCCTATTCACCTCGCTTCACAAAACAACAAGATGTCTTCAGAAAAGACTCTGGCTGTTCAGGTCCAAGAGCCTTTGTTGAGTTGGGGCATTGAGGCACAGGGTGGAAAGCTTTCACTGTGCGCTGAAGTGCCGGATAAAGTCTTGGTTCCAATCGCAAATGGGGCGGATGCTCCGTTGGATTATGAGTTAAGTGTGAAGGGTGTAGGTTTCGCTCAAATCGTTCCAGTTCATAGTTCATTGCCTCGCAATGGTTTTGAAAAAGCCGAGTTAACTTTCCATCCTCGAAAGGCGGATGTAGGTCAACATGAGATGGTCGTGAGTTTGAATGCCAATGGGGATGTGGATTCCAAGTCATTGCAATTGGAAGTGGCAGATTGCCATGGCTTTTCAGCGAAGTTCGTCGATCTTTCCAGCCAGTTGTGTTGTGGTGAAAAAACCCTTACGTTGAACATTCGCAATCAGGCTTCACAGTCGGAGTCTTTTAAATTCTTTTCGTCAGATGTCAAAGTCTTAGACGCAAGCATCCCGCTGCGCCCGGGTGAGAACGGCAATATCAGGGTTTTATGGAACGCTCCTTGTGAAAACCATGACGCGCTCATCCGGGTCACGGTGGTGCCAGTCTCTAAGCCTGAATTGGCTAAGGATGTCGCTTTGCCTATGGAAGTCTTGTCGCAGGAGTCTTGCCATCAAGTGGGTTTATCAAATGAGCCCTGGGTCGTGAACAAAGGCGATGAAAAATTAACCGTTAAAGTAAAAAACTTGGGCATTGAACCGGCTTTATACAATTTGGAATTGTCCTCTAACTTACTAAGCTTGCCTTTTGGCGAGTTGTACTTGGAACCCAATCAGGCAAAAGAGATTCCTTTACGCTTGAATCTTGGAAGCCACGAACCGGGCAAGTACGTTTCAGACTTGGTCTTGTCACCTAAAGGTACTTCAGTTCAATATGTAGAATCAGTGGAAGTAGAATTAAAAGATTCTTGGAGCTTCAATTGGAAGCATATCTTAACAGTTGCCGTCGTATTGTTAATCTTCATCTCGGTCCAGCTCTTTGCCATTTGGCGGGGCCGAAAGGCTGTGAAGAGAAAGCGTTAGGGCAAACGCTTAAAAATAGGCTTCCAAGATCTTATTGAATGTTGGAATTAGACCTAGGCTGTGGAACGCTTGAAAGGAATGGAGCCATTGGCCTGGACTACAATCTAGATATTCTTTTAGGCCAGCAAAAAGCAGTTTGTGCCGAAATCACTGGAGAAAAAGCAAATGGAAATGGAAGAATCAGTCTTCCATTCAGAGAGAATTCTTTTGATCAAATTCGCGCTTTGGATGTGTTAGAGCATGTCTCTGGAGATATTCGGTGGGTGATGGGTGAAATCCATCGCGTGGCAAGACCCAATGCACAAGTCGTCATTCAATATCCTCATTTTAGTTCTCCCAATACATATTCAGATGTGACGCATGTAAGAGTATGGGGTTATAGAGCCTTTGATCATTTTGCGGCCAATACAGAACTGGGTGATCGCTATCGATATTTTGAGGGGTTTGGTCGAAGGTTTCCGTTTGAGTTGGTTAGTAAGGAAGTGGAGTTTCCTGGGGCTCAGAGGGGAGGTTTGTCGGCAAAATTAGTGAGAAAGATGTCTACGTTGTTGTACACCCTTGGCGGTCCATTAGCTTATGAGTTATATGTCGCGAGAGTGTTGCCTTTAGGAAATGTGACAATCAATTTAAAAGTAATAAAAGAATAATCACTGATACTGACTTGTAAATAGTTTCTTAGCCAGGTTTTCTTTGATTTTAATTCGGGCAATCTCTCGAGCTAATTTCTTGTCTTCAAAGACGTCTCGGATCCAGTTGGCAAAGTCATTGCGTTCAGCGTTGACATGATACTTGAACACATCGTCATCCATGGTTTTGAGTCGTTCCATGAGCTCGTGTACATCGCTAAGGACTTCTCCGTTGCAGAGAAAGAACCTCTTCTCAGGTGGGATTTCCATGACTTGCATGTCTTCTCCCTTAGTTTATAAGGTTTATATAGTTTTCGTTTAAAAAAGAGGTTAAAAAAGAAAAAATTATTTCTTCGCAGGTGCAGGTGCACTGCCGCCTTTGGCTTCGCCTGCAGCAGCTCCAGCTCCAGCTGTCGCAGGTAAGAGTTTCTTAATATGATCTTCAGGGATGCCAGCAAGGCGCATTTGCTCTACGATCAATTTTCGCTCTTTGCCTTCGAATTCTTTGAGGATGGCTTGCGCTTTCTTTTCCAGTTCGGCGTACTTGCCTGCGAGTTGTTCTTGGAGTTTCTTTCGCTCTTCTTCTAAGGTTTTGAGTTCTTCCGCAGTCAATTCAGTCTTTTCAGCTTTGATTTCAGCGTCGAATTGGCCTTCGTCTACCATGTTAATGGCTTCTCGGGCGTGTTTGCCTTCGACCATGATGCCCATAGAATTGCAGGTTCCGATGATTTCTTTCACGCGTGCTTTTAGGGTTTTCCCAGCACAGTTATCTTCTTTCATCTTGGCGATCTTGATGATTTGTTCGATCATTAAGTCAGCAATATGGTCAACATGAGGTTTTCCACTTCCCTTTTCAACGCCAGCTTCTTTCTTGATTAAGGCAGACGCAGGAGGAGTTCCTACAGAAATCGTATATTCTTTGGTTTCCTTAGTGACAGAAACGGTGACAGGCACTTGCATGCCTTTGAAGGATTGAGTCTTGGTATTGATATCAGCTACGACTTTACCGATGTTCACGCCTAAAGGACCTAGTTGAGGGCCGAGTGGAGGAGCAGCCGTAGCTTTACCTCCTTCAACGAGTACCTGAACGCTCTCAACAGTCATAGCTCAAGGTGACAGTTGCTCCTTTAAAAGCATTTCCTTTTTTCTCCTCTTAACCATAAAAATTTTCTTAAAACACAAGAAATTATGATAAACATGATGACTTTACAAATGGGCCTCGCAAGACCAGAACCAAACTACGATCGAATAGACCAACAGCTCAGATTGATTAAAAAATATCTTAGGGGAGACACTTAAACCGTCTACACGTCCCGCACTTAACACAAAACCAAGAAAACCCTAAAAGTCCCTAAGGCTGAACAGCCCCTCGAGAGCATTTAGCCAAGATAGCTTTGCTTGGCAGCGGCATAGCTGGCAATGGCTTGTTCGGCAGCAGCATAAGGCATAGGGGTTGGCTGGTAACCACCCCCATGCTGGTCATAAGCAGAAGTGCTTGGGAACTTAGCGTAGAGGCTTTTATTGGAGCCTTGGGGCGGTTTAGTTCGGTATAATGCAGAGGAGGAGTAGCTTGTCCGAGCAGGGTCTGCCATATAAGGTACTGCTCGAGCGAGCGCTGCAGCAGGAACAGCCGTGTCACTTTCAGGAACATAATCATCCAAGGAAGTGGTGTCAGAACGCATGTCTTCTGAACCTTCCCTCTTCGGGTTCGCTCATGGTTCTTGTTAAAGAAGAGTGATTTATATAGTTTATTGTAAGATAAGTAAAAAAAGAAAAAGGTCTTATTTATTTGTCATCTTCGTCTCGTCGAATAACCTTGACCGCGTCAATGCGTACTGTGATCGGAATGGGTACAGCCGCTTCCAGTAATTCAACGACGACTTCTTCTTTGACTTTATCTACGCGAGTAATTTTGGCTTTTTCGCGTTTGAACGGTCCGCTAATGATTTCACAGATATCATTTTTCTGAATATTAATCTCTTTCTTGACTTGTTCGAGCATGTGTTCGATTTCTTTATATTCGACCTTTTTAGGCAGTACGCCTCGGGCGTAAGGAATGCCGTGCGCTGCCTCTTCAGCCGCAGCTTGCGTTTCGGCTTCAATGAAGATATATCCTCGCATACCATGAGGTCTAACGATGGAGTAAACATTCATGTTTTTTCGTTCAACATGGCTGGCGATAAAGCTCATGACTTGATCTTCTCGGTTTGCAGTGGTGCGGAGTGCAAAAATCGTAGCGTCAACTTTTTTCTCGCTGGCTTCAGGTTTTTTATCCATGGCAGAAGCAACGCCTTCTTCTTCGACGTGTTCCATCTTTTCAAGTTCAGGCAATTTCTGCTTTTTGCGGGTTTTGATTTGGATGCCTGGCATAGAGAATTCAGGTTTATCTTCAGTTGGTTCAGGGTTGTTTTCCATGTTGTTACACCACGATCAGTTGATAAATTAAGTTAAGGATGAAGCCGATGAGCCCAATGACCAAAATGCCTAATCCAGATACTTTGACGACGGTTTTAAATTCGGTTTTATTGGGTTTCTTAGTAACTAAAAGTACACGGTAGCATTCAGCTAGGTACGCTTTAATGCGTTGGGTTTTGGTTTGTGTTTCTTCCATGTTTATACCAGTTCGATTCCAAGGTTTTTTTCTTGTTTCTTGACTTTGAATAAGTGTTTGGTTTTGAGACCAGTGATCACCAGCAATGTTCGGATGGTGCCTTCCAGGTCTTCACTGATTTGGGCGCCCCAAATCATTCGGGCGTCATCATCTAGTTTTTCCGTTACTTTCTGGACAACACTTCGAGCTTCTTCGAGGGTCATATCCGGTCCCCCACTAATGTTGATGAGGGCGCCACTCGCCCCACCAATGTCCACATCCAATAGAGGGTTGTTGATGGCTTTTTCCACGCTTTCACTGGCGCGGTTCTCGCCTTCAGCCTCTCCGAGGCCAATCAAGGCCGTTCCGCCATTTCCCATGACAGCTCGTACATCGGCAAAGTCTAGGTTGACGAGGCCGGTTTTCGTGATGAGTTCGGCGATGCCTTTGACCGCGTTGGTTAAAATTTCGTCAGCCACGCGGAAGGCGGTGTGCAACGGCAAATCCGGTGCGATTTGCAGTAATTTATCATTGGGTATGACGATGAGTGTGTCGGATAGCCTTTGTAGTTTTTCGAGCCCGACAAGGGCATTTTCGTATCGCCGAGCTCCTTCCATGTGGAAAGGCAATGTCACGATGGTAACGATGAGGGCTCCGATTTTTTTGGCCATTTCAGCTACGACCGGTGCAGCTCCAGTTCCCGTTCCTCCACCCAGGCCGCAGGTGATGAAGACCAGGTGGCTTCCAGCCAGGGCTTTTTTGATTTCATCTTCGGTTTCTCGTGTGGCATCTTCTCCTATTTTAGGGATGCTGCCTGCTCCGAGTCCTTGAGTGAGCTTTCTTCCGAGTAGGATCTTGCGGTCGGCTTGCGTGTAGAGCAGGTCTTGGGCGTCGGTGTTGATCGCAATCGTCTCAACGCCGTTGATGCCGACTTCGGTCATGCGGTGAATCGCATTGTTCCCGCCACCTCCTGCACCAACCACTTTGATCTTGGCTTTTTGTTTGGCAAGGAGCTCTTCCAACTCTCGGTCGAGTTCGTTTTTTGTTTTGTCAGTCGCAAGCATCGTCGATGCTTGAGGTGAATGGCTTTATATGGTTTACTATGATTTTTTGACAGCAACAGGCTTTGTTTCTTCTTTTTTGTCACTGCTCGGTTTTGTTTTTCCCACCGTATTTAAAACGGTTTCGGTGCCGGTGTATCGGGTGATTTGTTCTTGGAAATGGTGGAGTAGCGGCTCAGGGAGCTCTTGTTTGATTTCAACAAGGGCTTTCTTTCCTTCTATCTTGATGTCGCCGTGGGTTAATCCAGTGATGTGGAACCAGGCTTCTATTTTTTCTTTTGGGTCGGTAAGGATCTTGTGTACCTTAACATGGTACGTGATATCTTTGCTGGATAATGGGTGATTAAAATCCACAATAATTCTTCCGCTATTGACACTGCGTACAACGCCCATTTGGTTGTCGATGTTCACGTCCAATCCAACAAAGGGTTGGATGCGTTGACTCGTAAATGATTTGAGTGGAATCAGCTTAAGCAGTTTAGGGTTTTTTAACCCAAAGGCTTCTTCGGCTTTAAGTGCAAAGGTGTGCTCTCCAATGTTTTTACCGTCCAGGTTTTTGTCCAGTCCAGGCACAACTTGGCTTTCGCCGACAATGATCGTTGCTGGTTTGTACTGGACTTTGGGGTTGTAGAGTTTTTTTTCTTTGGCCACTTTTTCTTCAGTGGTGTCAAAGACTTCCTGGGTCTCTGTCAAACTGCCCGTGTAATCCAGTTGAATGAAATCGCCTTTTTTGATCATGTTAACCTTTTCCCAACAAGCTCTCGTTTTTCCTCGTCGAAAACCTGTTAGAAACTAAGAATTTGGAGTTGGATTTCTTTTATAAAGTTTTGTATTTTGCGGTTTAAAGACCTGCTCTCTTTTGGGAGGATTGAATCATAAGTACACGATCTTCAAGACCGAATTGTGCTGCGGGAGAAGAAGGGTCTGTGGCTGCTTGACGAATAAGGGAGATGTCATAAAAATAAAAATTTCCAATGACTACTTTTGCGGGAGGTAATCCTAAAGCTTCGGCGAGTTGTGTAGAAGGAACGTTCGGCGGTGTTTGGAAGTAAGCAGTGGAGCGATGCTGATAAATAGTAATAGCTTCTATGGCAACCCCACGGAGAGGGGTAGTGTAGTCTACACCATGATGAAGTTGTAAGAGCGTGTCTCGGTTCAAACAGGTTTCTTTGCCTAAATTTACCATGTACTTGCTGAAGGAAGGAACAGATTGCTTTTTCAGGCCGGTTTCATTGTGTGCCTTAAAGACAACGAAAATGGCTCCTAAAAAGGTGCAAAGTGCTCATATGCTGCCTTCCATTTTAGGCTTAGATTTTTTAAAGGAGCAAAAAGCCATCCTTTATGTAAATCTAGGAGAGAACATAGTTTATCTTGAGTTTAGCTGAATGCGTACGCTTAACATCAATTTTAAATAAGGGACACATTTTCTTTGTTAGATGTTAGCCATCCAGAACGACATCAAGGCCTTTAACGATGCCTTGGAGTGGAGTAAGCCTTCTTCCATCAAAGATCTCTTGCTGAACATGAATGAGGAAATCGGTGAGTTCTGGAACATCATCAAATGGGTCGACGTGGAAACCCAGCAACGGCTCATCAAGGAAAATAAGGAAGAAGTAGAAAACTTCATCGGCGACATGGTCTATCTCATCCTAAAAATATCTTATCTATGCGACGTCAATTCTGAAAAAGCAATCAAAGATGTTCTCGATGAGTACCGCAAGCGTTTCCCAATCGATAAAGCCAAAGGTACGCATGGCAATGTCCGTGCCGGCGGCATCGATTTAAAGCATCTAGTATCTAAATAAGATAAACACTAATATCCCAATCACAGCACTCACACCCCAACTGATTGCGTCCCATTTTCTTTCGAGTAGGTAATTATAGACAAAGAGAAAGCTAAAAAGGGCGAGTACAGCAGATAAAAGCCAAACACCAGCTCCCATAGTGGCAAGGTAAGTCTGTGTTTCTTGGCCATAAACCCATTCAAAGACCTCTCCGCCCAATACGCCGATGAGTAGGAAGAGAATCGCAATGAACCAAGGTTTGGTCAGGGTTTTTAAGATTGAATTTTTTGGGGTGGGAAATCGAAAGCTGAATTGGTTTCTTTTCTTGGCGATGAGGATCCAGATGAAGATCTCTGGGATGACGAACTGCAATAATTGGTCGGTGAGGTAGAGGAGGGTGCTCATGGTTGTTTATTGTCGGATGAGTTTTATTAGTTTTTCTTCGAGTTCTTTGAATTTATTGTTTTTGACAGAACCTATTTTATAGAGAATAATGTTTCTATTTGCAGTAAATAAGCGATTGGGGCGTATGAAGCTATTAAGAGTTAACCGGCCTGTTTTGAAATCAGTAGCAGTAAGAGGAATAGAATGCCTATCATGTCGTGTGTGGCTAGTGATTTGACAGAGAATAATATCCTCTCCGTCTAAAACAGATAAAACAACAGCCGGCCTCTTTTTAGTAGCGCTTAGGTCGGAAAATGGGAAAGGCAGAACAACGACATCTCCTTTTACAAGTCTTTCCATGCTTCGTCTTCCTCGGGGGTGTTCCAGTCTTTAGCAAGGACGTTTTCACTGGCAAGCGCAGTTAGCATAGATTCATTTATTTTTTTTAGAGGTCTAATTTCGATATGATCATTAAAGGTGAGAATGGCTATTTTAGAGCCTTCTTTGAATCCGCCTTTTTTTCGAAGATCTTTGGGTATGGCAATTTGTCCTTTTTTGCTTATGGTGGCACTTTTCATCTCGAGTAAGCTCATTTAAATCACCTTACAAGTAAGAAAAGTAAGATTGCTTTATAAACTTTACCCTAATGTTTTTAAACAGGATAAGATTTTCAGTTTCAATGACGTTATACGCTTTACAGAGGAGATCTCTTTTAACAGAAGGTAGTTCTGACTATGGTTTGTATTCATACATAGATGGCGTAGTTCATGCAAAAGGAGAATCTCAAATAAGTCCAGAAAGTTTAGGGAGTTATATTCTTGGGCAATTAGCTAGCAGCAATGTAGAGTTTCAAAGCATAAGCTTTTCTAAGCCACCTGAGTTCCCAGATCTTGCTATGCATGATGGTAAATTCAGTTCTTTTTCTAATCTGGATGATGGGACTAAGGAAAAAATTATAGGCAGTATTCAAATAGCTCTTAGGGGGGAATAGTCACCTTTTTTTCAAAAACAACTTGTACATCAAGTAGTCAAATGGGTAAATCAGAAGGGCATAATATAAGTAATAGAATCGACTCCAGATCTTGTGTTTTTTTTCTTCAGGCTGGTGTCGCCAGAGCTCATTAGGGGTATAAGGTTTTCCGTCGGGTTTTTTGGTTTCAAAGGGTTCAGAAATTTCATGTTTTTCTTCTTGCACTTCGCCAGCGCTCCATCCCTTGCTGATGCGCGTCGTCCAAAATCCAGGCAAAGGGGTTTGAATCAAGGTTTCTTGTTCATCCGCAATGAGGTAAGCGTGGCTCTTGTCTTTTCCCATCAACGCATTTTGGGCACTTTCCAGCAGCTGTTTCATAGCCGATCGCTCGGTCTTGACTTGCAGCAGGCTTGGTTTCTTGATCAGAATGCTGTCCACCAGTCTTACAAGATTCACATCAGACAAACCTGTATTCTGTGTAATAAAAATGGCCGATTGGTCTTTGTGTCGCAAGATAGGCAGTAATCCAGCAAGGTCTTTGCTTTTGGCGCTCATGCTCTGCCGTGCACCAAACTCCAATGCTGCTTCATCAATAATCAGAAGGCTATTATTAGGAACGTTTTCCGTGTTTTTCTCGTGATGAATCCAATCTGGCAATAGCTGCGGGCTGGGATAATTGATCAGATAAATTTTCTTCCGTGGATATTTGAAGTGCACGCGCTCGGCAATGAACAAGGCCGTTGCGGTCTTCCCACTGCCACGACTTCCCACAATCAGTAGAATCTGGCTTTGCTCGGCTAGATGGGAAGTCAAAGAATGGAGGGGGTTGGTGAGCATTTTCTTATTTTAGAAAGCTGGATTTAAAAGGATTGCGTGCCTTCTGCTCTTTTGGCAGCGTAGATGCTTTGCAGTACATCAAAGTGAGTTTGTGCGTGGCGTACAACTTCTGTAAGAGTAGGGCCTCCGATCAGGGAAGGGTCTTTGAGAATTTCTTTATAGTTGCTGATTCGGTTTGGAAGCGAGTAACTTCCTCGCAACATGACGCCTTCCAGTAAGGATAGCTCGGCAAATTGTTCGCCGCGTCTTGTGTCGGTTTTGACTTGGGCGCTAAAGGTGGAAGAAAGCATCGATCGCAGAAGTTCGGGAGTTTCTGCCACAAGTTGGGGAAGTTGGGCTTCGAGGTGGAGTAAGCTTTGCACTCCATTCTCATCAAGGTGTAGGACAATGTCAAGTTTGTCTTGGTCTTGAGGGGGCTTTAATCCATAAGCAGTATATTTTACGACAATGCCAAAGGTTCTTGCTTGCTCCTCTAAATGGTAGCTCACCGTAACTCGATGTCTTCCATCGCTGCTTTTGAATTTGGCGTTGGTGGATCGCACTTGTTCAGGGTAGGTTTCATCGATATAGTATGATTCGGGGTTTAGAAGTTTTCCAAGCTTTGAAAAATCAATATAGCCCGGTTCATAGAAAAATGTAGAGGGGCAAGTTAGGTACATGCGTCCAATTCGACTGCAGCGTTGAAATCCGTGTTGTAATCGTTGGAAGATCCGTTGGGTTTTTCGGTTTAAGGGGCGAGGGATGGAGCAAGAGGACACACGCTCAAGCCGGTAACCTCGTTCGAAAAAAAGATCTTGAGGGTCATAGTCGGGTCGAAGTTGAATGATTTCTAAGTGGGTATCAAGCCGTGCAGTAAGGGTCAAATTGTGTTCGGCTCGGTATCGGTACAGTCGTAGAAGGGTTTTTCGGCTAACTTCAGCTTGTAATCGATGTTTGTTGAGAAGCACTCGTTCCCTAAATTCAGCTATGTGGGGGGGTGGTGAAGTCGTTTGCTCTCCAGTAGGAAGAGTAATAAGTTGAGGGTTTTTGCGAA
>DATDWO010000035.1:0-15797 GCA_035289665.1 Candidatus Nanoarchaeia archaeon | reverse complement strand
GCCGAGAGGTGGTGCATGGCCGTCGTCAGCTCGCGGCGTAAGCTGTCCTGTTAAGTCAGGCAACGAGCGAGACCTGTACCTGTAATTGCTAACGACCTCTGGGATCGAGCACATTACAGGGACCGCTCCGGAAACGGAGAGGAAGGCGCAGGCTACGGTAGGTCTGTATGCCCCGAATCCTCTAGGCTACACGCGCGCAACAATGGTAAGGACAATGGGATGCAACTCCGAAAGGAGAAGCGAAACCTCTAAACCTTACCCTAGTACAGATTGAGGATTGCAACTCATCCTCATGACGTTGGAATCCCTAGTAATCGGATTTTATCATAGTCCGGTGAATACGTCCCTGTGCCTTGCACACACCGCCCGTCAAACCAACCGAGCAGGGTTTAGGTAAAACGCAGCTTATTGGTTGCGTTGAATCTAAGCTCAGTGAGGTGGGTTAAGTCGTCACAAGGTAGCCGTAGGGGAACCTGCGGCTGGATCACCTCCTTTTTTATTTTCAAATGAAATGAATGGGTTTTCGTTCATAGCCTGCGGCTGTGTTCAAAAACCAAAGGTTTTTGACACGCCAAAACCAAAGGTTTTGAGCGGATCACCTCCTTTTTTATTTTATCAAATTCATTTTTGAGAAAAATAAAAACATCGGAATTGATGGGATGGAATTTTTACTTTTAACAAAAATTTCATTTCGAAATTTTTGAAGTCTCAAAAATCCTTTTGGATTTTTGCGACTGCCTGTATTTTTTATTGTCACATGGGCCAGTAGCTCAACCTGGTACCACAAAAACACACACATATGTGGTGGGGAACTAGAGCGCCCGCCTTGCACGCGGGAGGCTTCGGGTTCAAAATTGTTCGTGATGCTCACAATTTTGACTGTCGAAGTCGCTACGGCAACTTACGACATTTCAAAAATTTCGCTACGCGAAATTGAAAGTCCCGACTGGTCCATTTATACTCAAGATATCAAAAATAATGTTCATCACTCCAAGAGAATCACCCGATTCTCAGATTCAGTTATCAAAACTGAACAACGATGAAATGCTCGATAACTCCATGTTATCGGGTGTAGGCAGAGAACGTATATTTTGTTTGCACGTTTTTTGTTTGTGCAACGGTCAGCGATTCACATTGCTGAGTCATGTTCATTGAAGCCGTGCATAGGAAAGCAACAACAATAGTTCCTAGTAAAAGGCACAGCGACTCAGGTCGCTGTACCAGTAAAGGAAATAGATTCCTTACAAACGCTCAGCAACGAAAGTTGCTGGCGTGTAGCTGAAAAGCTACAGGTGAAAAAGTTCCGCTGTTAGGAGGATAGCTAGGCTCAACCCGGCGAAGAAGGGCGTGACAAGCTGCGATAAGCTCAGGCGAGACGCACGTAGTCTTTGAACCTGAGATTCCCGAATACGACTTCGTCTTGAATCCGAAAGGATAGCGAACGCAGGGGATCGAAACGTCCTAGTACCTGCAGGAAAAGAAATCAATTGAGATGCCGTGAGTAAGAGCGACCGAAATCGGCAGAAGGCAAACTGAATCTGGCTTTGTAAGAAGTTAGAGATGTGGTGTGTAGACGGTCACTAACGTCCGATCTTTTCAACCCGAAGTCTCCTGGAAAGGAGTGCCTCAGAGGGTGAAAGCCCCGTAAGGGAAAGAAAGAGGACCGAGACCAGTTCTAGAGTAGTGTCTCTTGGAAATGAGGCATGAATGGGAGGCAACGACTTCCAACCTTAAATACGTGTTGAGACCGATAGCGTACCCAGTACCGTGAGGGAATGCTGAAAAGAACTCTTAATCGAGAGTTAAAAGAGCTTGAAACCTAACAGTTATCGATGGATACGCACTTTCGAGTGTGTATCGTCCGTTTTGAATAACGTGCCAGGAAGTACATTTAAGTGGCGAGGGTAATCCGATAATAGGATGTCCCGCAGGGAAACCAAGACCTCGCAGTTCACGAGGAGGAAGGTGTGAAAGCGCCTTAAGTCACTTGGATACAACCCGAAACCGGGCGATCTAGGCCCAGGTAAGGTGAAGCCCCCGTAAAAAGGGGTGGAGGCCTGCAGAGGTTCTACATGCAAGTGTTCTTCTAACCTGGGTCTAGGGGTAAAAAGCCAATCGAGCTCGGTGATAGCTGGTTCCTGCCCAAGTTGGCCGTAGTCAAGCCTCGAGTGAGGAAACTAGAAGGGTAGAGCGACGGATTTAGGATTTAGGCCCCGAAAGGGGTCGGTTCTTTGTCCAACTCCGAATATTCTAGTTCCGTAGATCTCGGGAGACGGGGTTCCGGGGTAAACTTGGAATCCGCGAGGGGAACAACCCAGACTATGGTTAAGGTCCCTAAATGCGAATTCAGTGTTAAAGGGTGAAGGTGGTTTGTGGTCGAAAACAGCGAGGAGGTTGGCTCAGAAGCAGCCATCCTTTAAAAAGTGCGTAACAGCTTACTCGTCTAGATCACAAGCGCCCAAAATGGACGGGGCTAAATTCGCTACCGATACCATAGACATCCGCAAGGATTGTGATAGGCAGGCGTGCTGGTCGAGCAGAACCCTTTCCGAGAGGAAAGGTGGATCGTACAGCAATGAGAATCCTGGTAGAAGTAGGAACTGAGCACGGTTAGAATCCGTGCCACCGTAAGGGCAAGGGTTCCTTGACAATGCAAATCAGTCAAGGGTCAGTTAGTCCTAATCGACCTCTTAATTAGAGGGATCGAGAACGGGAGACCGGTTAATACTCCGGTACTATTTTTGTATGTGCGGCAACGCAAGTCGCGCTTCTGACGTTTCTGGCTACGCTTACTTTCCTCGTCTGGAAAGTCAACGGGTCCACATCTTGGAAGTACCGTAATGGTGAGAACAAGATGAAGACTCGGACGAGCATGTCTATGATGTGTTAAGCAGATGCCTGGAGCCCATGAAAAAGGAGCGCGAATAAATCAAGAATAGCTATACCCAGAACCAGCACAGGTGCCCCTAGGTGAGTAGCCTCAGGTGTGTAGGGAGAATCTAGGTAAGGGAACTCGGCAAATTAGCCCCGTGCCTTCGGTCTATGGGGTCCCTGCTTTGGTATTCGTATGAGTGCCATGGCAAGGTACAATAACAAGGGTGGTCCGACTGTTTAACAAAAACTTAACTTACTGCTACGCCGAAAGGCTTTGTATAGTAAGTGACGTCTGCCCAGTGCCAGTACTTGAACCTCCGGTTCAACGGAGCGAAGAGCTGGTAAACGGCGGGAGTAACTATAACTCTCTTAAGGTTGAACGATTCCGAACTGCCTTAGTAAAATCCTACTGTATGCTGGAACATCTCAGTATCTTGTGATAGACCCCTGAATTGGTGACAATTCAGTCATTCTAAAAATTCACAAGTGGAGACAATCAGCAGGAAAGATCTCTCAAGTTGAGAGAAATCCTCAGAGACTATACGTAGGACCAACGCAGGAAAAAAGCGTTGGAAGATATAGCCCGACCCTTACAGCGATGTAAGGAAACAGTCAGAAATGATTGTTCGCCGTCTAAAAAACGGTTAGTACCTCAAAACAGAGGGAAGTAACAGACGTGAGCGTAATACCTTGCCGATTGAATGTCGGCTTGCATGAATGGCGTAACGAGATCACCACTGTCCCTACCTAGAACCCTCCGAACATTCCCTTCTGGTGCAGAGGCCAGAGACTTCCAGTGGGAAGCGAAGACCCCGTGAAATTTTACTGTAGGTTGTCGCTGTAACGTGAAATGTGGTGCATAGCGTAAGCAGGAGGCGTCGACCACTTTTCCGAAAGGAAAAGTGTAGCCAAAAGTGTAACACTGCTCATTGTGTTTTACGTTGCTCACCCGAAAGGGGACACCGACAGTTGGACAGTTTGGCTGGGGTGGCACGCTGTTGATAGAAGATCAATAGCGCCCAATGGTTGGCTCAGGCGGGTCAGAAATCCGCCGTAGAGTGCAAAGGCAAAAGCCAGCCTAACTGGGAACTACCCGTGGCAGTTCTCAGTAGAGAAATCTGGGCTTAGCGAACCCCTATACCTCCTTGTTGGGGGTTAGGGCTGACCGAAAAATTACTCCGGGGATAACAGAGTTGTCGCGCCCGAGAGCTCGTATCGACGGCGCGGCTTGCTACATCGATGTCGGCTCTTCCTATCCTGGGCGTGCAGAAAATAAGTTTTCAACCAAATGAAAGGCAATCACTGTCTGTTGATGGTTGGGAATCTGTTGGCGTCCAAGGGTGGGGGTGTTCACCCATTAAAAGGGATCGTGAGCTGGGTTCAGAACGTTGTGAGACAGTTTGTTTGATATCTACTGGAAGTGTTGGATGTCTGAAGGGAAGAATCACTTAGTACGAGAGGAACGGTGAATCCATGCCTCTAGTCTATCGGTTATCCGACAGGGTACGCCGAGCAGCCACGCATGAAGGGATAAGTGCTGAAAGCATCTAAGCACGAAACCCACCTTGAAAAGAGACATCCATTGGATACCCATAGAAGATGGGCTTGATGGAACTGGGGTGTACGAAGAAAGCTTCGGCGATCTTTTCAGCCCGCAGTCCCCAATCATCCACATTTTTCACCAACCTAGGAACCGTTAATGCTTTCCTATGCATGTGCTTCTTTTTTCTTTTTCCTAAAGAATTATAAGATCAGATCCCGATAGATTTAAATTCGCTTTACGTTTTTCTGTTTAACAATGAATTTCACTAATTCATCGAGCGAAATTTTGAATAGTATACTCACTTTAGAAAAACCTGTTAACAACTTCTTTGATAGCTGGTTTTCACCCGGATGGATTCTCGTACTTGCTTCAGTAATCATTGCGGCTTGTGTCGCTGTTAAAGTTAATAAGCACCTTTCGTCAAGCACCAATGTCCGTGACAGCACTCTCTTTAAGATAGTTGTAAAAGAAACTTGGCACTATTTCACCATGTTATTTGGTAGAGTGCTTTTCTACGGCGCTATGATGCTTCTTTTTTTTGAAATTCTCAGAACTGTGAAAAAGTATTCTCCCGAATTAGGTTTAATTTTAATCCTAGTCTTCCTTTATTTCATCGACAAACAAAGAAGGACTCGGTTCATGAGACCTTACCGCCACTAGTTTTTGTTATGACGGCTATCTAAGGCGAAAACTATATAAATAATACCGTACTATATCCGTACGGTAAATAATGAAAATCCGAGCGATTCATGTTGGACCGGATGTTGAGATAAAGATTTACGAAAAACACAATGTTTCCGTTCAAGAGATTTATGAACTATTTGCCCAAGACAAAACAGAATTTCGACGAGTCGGAGGAAACCAATACATGGCTATCGGCCCTTCCAAGAACCGATACCTTACCCTGTTTTTTACGTACGACAACATTGCAAAAGAAATTGATATCACTACAGCCTATCCATCCAGTAAGAAACAAATCAGGATCTATAAAAAGGTGAGAAAATGAAAGAGATCGATTTTGATAAACTCAAAAAAGTCGAGTTCGAACTAGAAGAAGGAGCATTCGAGCCCAAAGAACTCCACTGCCCCAAGTGCCATATACTTATGAAACCTACGGAAATGGAAGTGCCTATAGATGAGCATATTTACATCAGACTGCAAGGATTCGAATGCCTTACCTGCCATAAAAAATCCCTTGGACTGGAAGAAGCCAAGAAACTCGACAAAGCCATGCTCTTCAGCCGAGCTATGAACAAAGACTATAAAATTGAACGGAACCTGAGTTTTGATGGCGACAACTACCTTTTTCGTATTCCAAAAGAATTCACGCAAAACATGAGTAAGAAAAAAATCGAGATTGTACCCCTTGGAGCGAAAGAGTTTTGCGCCGTAGTTGGCTAACCCTCTTAAATAACACTCCAATTTATAAAGAATTTACGTATCTGATTTTTATGAAATACCTCGTACACCTTAGACCTCCGCAACCAATTATAGAATATGTTGAAACCTACCGACGCAGTATTCAACCCAATATTGCCTCTGTATCTTCTAATGCATTACATTGCACACTCATGTCGGCTCGGTTCCATGAAAGCGATGAACCTGTGCTTGTTCAAGCACTTGAGACTGTTTTGACCTCTCCTTTTTCTCTCGAAATGGGAGGGCTTGACCGATTTGAAAAAGACTCCCTTGTTACGCGGATACAGCCGCATGACCTATTGATGCGCCTTCATTTAGATGTCATTGAAAAACTACGGCCTTTCATTAAATGGGACGAAATGCGGAAATTACCTTCTGAATTTCAAGGAGATGCCGAGCGAGAAAGAATTTATCAAACCTATGGCAGCCCCTTTTACGCTCAATTCTATCAACCCCATATCTCCTTATGTCATGTAAAATCTGATTTTACTCTTCCTGCTTCTTCTCCCTTAACCAGACAAACCTTTCAAGCTTCTGAACTCTGGCTTTCCAAGAAAAAAGAAGAAAACTGGGAAACGGTTCGTTGCTTTCCATTCTAACCTAATTTATGGTAATATTTATATATAAGGAGAGAGAAGAACGATTATCCCTAGGAGGTGTACTGTATGGGAGCGCATAAAACATTTTCGTTGATCTTAGGCATTGTATTGGTTGTCATTGGAGTATGGGGCCTATTTACCCAACATATCCTCGGCATTTTTGGTGTTAACGTCCCTCACAGTGTACTGCACTTAATCGCCGCTGCTTGCGGCATTTACGCAGGAACCAAAGGAGATGGTAAAAGCTACATCATAATCATCGGTGTCATCGGCATCTTGCTAGCTGTACTTGGATTCATCCCAGGCATCAAAGACTTATTGATACAATTCCTCAACATTGACACGGGAATAACAGTATTGCACTTGATCATTGGCATTGCCTGCATCACCGTCCGATACGGATTCAAAGACTCAGCCGCTGCACCTGCAGCGACGATTTAATTTTTTCTTCTCTTTTATTTCTTCTCTTTTATTCTTAAGAACAAATAAACTTACTCTTCTAACGCCACTTCCAACTCTTCTCCTTCCTCAAAATCAATCTCCTTGGCACGGACGGTGGTTTTCACGTCTACCATGACGAGCTCTAGTTTCTTTTCGGTGAGCTCCGGGCAGGCGATGGTGAGCTTACTGAATTCCTTACCCATCGACCACTTCTTTTCCGCTTTGGCCTTTCGCACGGCACCGATGAGCTCTACTGCCAAGTCACCAGACTCTGCTTCCTTTTCGAATACCCAGTTTTCGTTGAAAATGGGCCAACGAGAGACATGAATGCTTGCAGATCCTTCTTTCTTTGTGTAGTGCGTCTGATAGATTTCTTCTGTGATGTGCGGCAAGAAAGGCGCCCAGAGCTTTAAGATGCCCAGCAATACATGGTGAAGAGTGTATTGGGCGCTTCTCTTGGCGTCTTCGCCATGCACTTGCACATTATAAAGACGATCCTTGCACATCTCTAGGTAGTAATCGCAAAAGGTTGTCCAGAAGAAATTGTCGATCGCGAACTTGGCCTTAGCGTATTCATATTGGTCGAAGCTCTCTGTAGCGAACTTTATGAGCTCATTGAATTTATGGAACAACCATTTATCTAACTCGTGAAGATCGGCATCCTCATCCTTGAAATCAGCGAGGTGGGAGAAACAGAATTTCGAAGCATTCCAGAGCTTAGTAACGGTTTTTTTTCCTGCTACAACTTCTTGCTCCATAAAAGAAACATCTTCGCCTAACTTGCAGCCACTTGACCAGTATCGTAAGGCATCCGCCCCGTATTTGTCAATCACTTTTTTCGGTTCGATGATATTTCCTTTACTTTTCGACATTTTCTCCCCTAAAGGATCGGTCACATAACCGGATAAAGCCACATCCTTCCAAGGATTCGTACCTTGGTGTAAACGGGATTTAACCAATGTATTAAACAACCAGAACGTGATGATTTCATGCGCCTGAGGACGTAAGCTAAGCGGAAACAACTTTGTTCGGTGTTTCTCTGGGATCAACTGAACAATAATCTCTGGAGTCATACTTGAGGTTGCCCAAGTATCCAAAATGTCCTTTTCAGGTATAAACTCAGAAGAACCACACTTACAGTGCTTAGCTAGCGGCATATGCTTTAAAGGATCTACAGGAAGATCTTTTTCCTCTGCAAAAACCGGCTCTTCACACTTCTTACAATACCACACAGGAAACGGAACGCCAAAAAATCTCTGACGAGAAATGAGCCAATCCCACTGCAAACCCTTCACCCAATTGTCATATCGGTGCTTCATAAAGGCAGGGTACCAATTCAGTTCGGCCCCCCACTTCAAAAGGTCCTCTTTTAGATCTAAGTATTTAATGAACCACTGCTTGCTATGGATTATTTCTATTTCTGTCTGACACCTTTCATGAACCTTTACCTCATGCTGAATATGCTTCTGCTTTACCAAGAGCTCATGAGCTTTCAAGTCATCGATGATCACTTTTCTCGCGTCATGAATCTTCATCCCCTCATATTTTCCAGCCAACTCAGTCATTTTGCCATCTTGCGTAATAGCTTGCTTCAATGGTAAATTATGCGCCATGTACCAAGCAATGTCAGTCTGATCTCCAAACGTACAGCACATCACAATCCCCGTTCCTTTCTCTGGATCCGCCCGCTCATCCGGCAGGATTGGCACTTCATGATTGAACAGAGGCACTTTTGCCTTTTTACCGAACAACGGCTTATAACGCTCGTCTCCTGGATGGGCAAAGACTGCAACGCACGCAGGCAATAATTCTGGACGGGTTGTGGCAATGTGCAGATTCTTCCCATCCACTTTAAACACGATGTCATTAAACATACTGGGCTTTTCCGTATCTTCACACTCTACCTGCGAAATTGCTGTTGTACACAATGGACACCATAGCACCGGAGCCTCTCTACGATACGCCCGACCCACCTTCTGTAAGTCTAAAAAAGACTTCTGCGAAATCCTCTGGCAATGCGCACTGATCGTAGAATAAAACAGATTAAAATCACAGCTTAATGCCATACGTTTATAGACATCAATAAAAGCAGGGCGAACCTCACTTAATGTGGCTTCGCACAATTTGATGAACGCTTGACGATCCATCTTGCTTCCTTTTACGCCTTTTAGCTTCTCTACTAAACGCTCCGTCGGTAAACCATTATCATCCGTACCGAATGGGTAAAAGACAGAGAAACCACACATCCGTTTATACCTAGCTATTATATCTGTCTGGCTATACGAAAAAGAATGCCCTAGATGTACTGTTCCCGACACCGTCGGAGGAGGGGTATCTATAGAATAAACAGGCAGGTCACTTTCAGGATCAAACCTGTAGACTCCTTTCTCCTCCCAAAACTTCTGCCACTTCGGCTCGGACAGTTGAGGGTCGTAGTTCCCAGGAAGCTCCATGAATAGACGAGGTCAAGGCGAGTTTAAAAAGATTGCTGCGGCAAACCCAATAACCTAGCTGCATTTTTGAACAAGATTTTCTGCTTTTCTGCATCTGAAAGATGAGTTTTTAGAACCTTTAAAACCTCTATTTCCAAGTCTGAAAATGGGACATCTGAGCCAAACAATATTTTATCTGCTCCACACACCCTAACTGCTTCTTCAATAAGATGGGGTGAAGACATAACTGACGTCTCCAAAAATAGGTTGTCTAATGCTTTCACTTGTTTGAACACATCCGTCAATGCACCGCCAAAATGCCCTAACACTACCTTAAGAATTGGAAATCGCCTCGCCAGATCTACCAAGCGCACTGGATCCGTACGCTCTAGACGTTCACAGCGTGAATGAATCAATACAGGTTTACCCCACTTGGCCAAGCGATCAAAAATCCAAGAAAACCTTTCATCTAAGGGATCAAAATTCTGAGCTCGAGGATGTAACTTGACACCCCTAAACGGTTCTAATGCCTGTTCTAACTCTTCTTTCTTTATCGTATTTGGATTGAAACGAAAAAATACGAAAAGGTTCTGATGATGCCTAGCTTCCTCAAGCAGCTGGAAACTTGATTTTTCAACAGAGAGTGTATCAAAGGGGAAAATCACTGAGTACGAGACTGCATACTTTTTCAAATCAGCCATATGCTTTGATAAACTCCTCTTTGTCATTCCATCCTTATGGATACCAATGTGGGCATGAAAGTCAAGAATTCTCATTTTTGACCTCCAGTTTCTCAGCTAACCGCAGCAAACCCAAACCAGCTACTTTGACCGCCAGACGAGTATAAGCCAAATCTCTTGCAGAAAGATTAAACCTCGACTCATCACCCGCCGGAAGGATTCCGAGCTCCATACCTGTCTGATTTGCGTTCCAACCCCGTGGTGTTGCATCTAGCGGATACGGTGCAATGCGATAGGCCAAACTGGCCATTTCAAACGTGCCTGTTTCTGTATGAACGGCTAATGGCGTTAGATCAAAAGCACATTGACCCTTTCCTCTCGGCACAGTCTTTTTATCCACACCTTCCTCAATTAGTACCGTTTCAAAAGGCACAACAAACCTGTGCAACTCATCGTACGCAGGCCTTATATTTGTGCAGAGCACACCATCTTGCACTACCATCTTCTTTGTCTCATGAATTCTATTCATCAGGTCTTCAACTTTTGAAACTGCCACCACAGAACCTGCATTCCCATACTGGTCATATTTAACCAAAGCCATTCTTCCCTCAGCGACATAAGAAGCAACAGCCTGCTCAACGTCCAATACCTTACCTGAACTAACTGTGAAATCAGGTGTGAATGATTTACTCGGTAAAGAGAGATCTTTACATACCTCTTCTACTGCTGCATGGCATAGGCTTTTTGCTCCTACCACATTACTTGCAATCTGAGGCCCCGGAATTGCTTTGACTCCATCGAAACCAGTTGGTGAAGCATCATAAGCCGTTCCGCCATAATTGATAAACAATCCAGCATGACTGAGTTCCGGTCCCATTAATGGATGTTTATACCCTCTTCTCGGCTGCCCAAACCTGTCCCATCGTAAGGTTGAAAGATCTTTTTTACTTCCTGGAGCTCTTCCCGAAGAGACAAAAATATCGTAGGGTCTTATTCCCATCCCAGCGATACCTCCAACTAGCGTACGTAAACTATCTGTATAATGGCTATTCGAGACTAATCCGACAAACTGTACCGGGTCGCATAGGATGAACACTCCTAAACCTTTTCTGAAATCTGCCTGGGCCATCACTCTTTTTCCCAAGTATTGCTGTAATGTATAAACTTTTTGATTCGTTGACTTACCCATTCTCGCACTGCGAGTTAAACTTTCCTCTTTTATAATGCGATGGGGAACTGTGTTGTGACGATGCAACCCCCATGGATTCCGATTATAATCTACAACAACGGGCGAACCATCTGCTTTTCTTAATACGATATCTAAAGAAAAATAAATCAATCGTGGCACACTCACCCCTTGAGTTAGGTCATCTACTTTACCGATCAACCCTTCCAGATCTTCCATTGTCAGTTGTTGCATATCTTCACCTCAACTCCTGCGCCACCAATCTGCCTAAGACGGTGAGCTGGATGGGCTTTCCTTTGGTGCCAATGTCGCCAAACTCCACGAGGCCAACCGTGCGGAGAACGTTCAAATTACTCCAGACGGTTGAAGGCGCGCAGAGCAGATGCCCAACTAGGATTGGCACTAAACGAGTCACGTTTGTTTTGGGAGACTCTTCTGCTAAGTAGATCAATACGTCCTTTTGCTTTCGCGTTAACCTTGCTTTCACTAGCTTGATCAACGCTTCTTTCAATTCCTCTGTGTCCAATGGGTCTTCTTGAATGGTTTGTAGCATGGTATCTAGCCTCCAATTTTCGTTGTGAAAAAAGTTTAAGATAATGGCTATACGGTTTTTAATGATGCAGCGGGCCTAACCGACGAAAAAATGATCGCCCTTAAGCCCAACACATAAAATCAGTATAGACAATAACAGACTTACAACTATTAAGAAGGGGCCGCAATGCCGCAAGAATAGCTGCTGTCATACCCCCTTGAAACCTAGGGCCGTTTAAATAGTTTTTGTACAGAAAAAGTCGGAGTGGAAAGATTACCGCTTACTTGCTTTCTTGGGTGAACTGCCTTTCAATGCCTTCTGGATGAACACCACCGTACCCACTAATAATAGGAAGAGCGTCAAAACACCCAAATAGGTTTTACCTGTATCGTATGTAAGAGAAACCAACACGTTTAACACGGCTGAGAAAAACAAGCCATAACTGATGACTGGCTCCATCACAATGAAAAGAACTGCAATTAAGGTGAGCAAGCTGATCAAGACACTGATCAAGTATTTCTTTGTGTTCAACACTTTGCGCTGCTCTTCATACTGCTTGCGAACTCCTTCCTGAGCATCCCAGCATTTTTGCTGCTCGGCATCTGAAAGCCTTTGCTGCTCTACTGCCAGCTTTTCAACGGCTGGCACTGCGCAAGGCTTCGTCTCAGGATACATCGGATTCTCCCCGACAAAAGTTGTCAAAGCCAAGTGAACAAATGGAAGATAGACAATGACAATGGCCAACATGAACAAGAACGACTTCAACTTTCCAAGCTTGTCTTCCATTATACTTTGTTTGAGGCTTTGCTTAATATATCTTTCGCTTCCTGTATGAATTCCTCCTCTTTATCGGTTGGGATCACGGCGCCTGCCGCGTGCTTATGACCACCGGCTTCCCCTGCGGATTGCTCCACCATTTTGCAGACGAGATCTTTGCAGTCAATAGACTCTCCATCTCCTACTACTCGCAACGAAATTTTTGTGGTATGATCGATGTTTTGAGCCATACTCAAAATGATATAACCTTGCGGAAAACTACCCCCTCTTGAGAGGATGGAGGCTGTTGTTCCAATCATAGTTGCTAAGATGTTTTTTTCTGCATTGATGATCATGAATTTGTCAGTCTTAAAGACCTTACTTGAATCCTTGTTCGCATCAAACCAATTCAATGCCTTCACCAAAGCTTTACGATAAACCAACATTTCTTGAAGCGCAAGCTTCTTCAATTCTGGATCATTCAAGCATGCCCCCATCCCCAAGCTTGCTTTGTTCAGGCGACCACAGGCATTGAGCAGCGTCGAGAACTCTTTTGCATCCCGTAATGGACTCCCCACCTCTTCAGCTGGTAATGTATAGACTTTAGTGAAAATAGCCTCTGGATTTTGATCCTCCCCCTTTTTCAGAATGATCGCTGCCGTCAATCGCTGGACCTCTTCCTTCGTCAAGTCCCCAAAGGTTTTCCACCTTGAATCCTTTTTTGGATTGATGCCTAATGTTTGTAAGAATTGGATCGCGCCCGACTCACTTCCTGTAATCCCTGGGACCTTCATGTCAGAGCTGTACTCCAACAATTTATGAATTGGCCGAGTCTGCAAACCGAAGAATTTCAAGCCTTTCTCCACTTGAATTAAATGGTGCTTCTTTGCAATTTCCAAGATCAAGTTGTTAACTCCAGTAAAACCGTCTGATTCCTGAACGTCCCCAATTGCACCCACGATCGCAATGTGAGCCATGTCCTCATTTTTATCGTCTACCTCGCGAGCGAATAAGAACGCCACTCCTGAAGCACAAATCTCCCCTGAACCATCCACGTCGAATGGCAAAGGATTGATGTGTAGCATGTTTGCTCCGGGCTCACCCTGCAACTGATGATGATCCAAGACGAGGATTTTACGATCACCTAAGTACCTGTTTACATTTACCAACTGGCCAGAGCCCAGATCAGAGAAAATAAAGTACTCAAAAGGCTCCTTAGCCAACTCCTGAATAACCTCCTCCTTCAACTGATGGATGATTTTCACTGTGTGCGGCCGGTTTGCACGCTGAAGCATCTTCACCACAATAGAACCCGAACAAATGCCGTCTGCATCCAAATTGCTCACCACACAGATCTTGGCATCCAAAGGCCACTGCTTAAACTCCATGGCTACTTTCTTAATGTGGTGCTCGAAATCGCTGAACATAGGAAGAGAAATTAACAAAAATTCGCTGAGCAAATTTTTGGAAGGGAAAAAATAATTGATATGTTTTACTCCACATAGATTCGGATGGTTTCTGGATCGTACTTCCACGTCAAAGCCAGGTGCTTGGACTCCTTGTAATACTTAACTAAACGCTGGATTTTGCTTTCCGTCCACAAAAGACCCCTCTTGGCGTCCATGTCGTGCTTATTCTCGTCTAGGTGCTTTCGGATCGCGATGGACTTCTTGATCAAAGCTGTCAGGTCTTCCGGCAACTCTTTCAGTAAGTTTTTCTCCTTCAAAAAAGCACTCAAGGTTTTACCCACTACTAACTTAACATCTGGGACCCCATACTGATCTCGAAGCAAAATACCAATTTGAGAAGTGGTTTTGTTTTCTTTAGCCAACTTTACAATCAACATTTCCAACTCTTTCTTAGAAATCGAAAGCCAGGCAGGCACACTCAGTTTAGAGGGCCGAGTACTTCCACTCTTACCCTTTGCTCGACTGTGCATTCTTCCCATGTTGTGTTGTAGTAGGATTAACCGAGAAACTCTCTTTTTCCGGTTTAAGTCAGCTACCCGCCGGCTTATCCTATAACAGCAGAAAAGACCTTGTTTTATAAAGATTACGGTCAAAAAAACAACCTACAACACTTCGTGCTGAGGTTCGGTTTCTGACGAAACCCAACTTACAGAACTACGTTCTGAACTTTGGTTATCGAACCAAAGCTTTATAATTGCCTTTTAGATCGCTCGACTATGATCCTTGAAGTCACCAACGGCCTCAAAAACATCACCCTGACCTCTCCAACCCATAAAGATGAAGCTCAACAACTCCTCCACCTCCCTAAAAAAACAATCCACGCTGGAAACGACGAAAAAAACCCCCTTCGCCTCACCGATCCTCGCCTCCCCACTCCTGCTCAACTCACCTTCACTGTCAAAGGCAAAAAGATCTATTTAAGCACCAATATTCTACCCAGCGAAATCCTCCGACCCTACCCTGAAAGTATTACAGTAAAAAACAAAGAAAGCTATGAATTACGAAAAGGAGACATCATCGAGGTTTTTCATCAAGCCTATATATTCAGAGTTGTGAGTTTGTAAATCGATTTTTAAGCACAAACTATATAAACCATCAGCCGCCGAAACGCATTATGTTCTGCCCGAAATGTGGAAGCCTACTCCGACCTAAGAAAGAAAAAGGCAAGAAAGCACTCTACTGCACGTGTGGTTATACTAAGAAAGACGTGGTGACAACGGAAATCAAAGAAACCATAGAGACTCCTGAAAAAGAAATCGAAGTAGTCTCTGAAGAAGATCAAACCCTGCCTGAAACGGACGCTGAATGCCCCAGGTGCAAGAACCACAAAGCCTTCTACTGGCTCCAACAGACAAGAGCCGGCGATGAACCTGAAACTCGATTCTTACGATGCACGGCATGTAAACATACGTGGAGAGAATATAAGTAGGATTAAGTATAGTGAACTGCGCGACTTAGAGAACATGATTAGCGCAGTTCACATATAGATAGCTGCGTACAATAGAGTAGCATAAGCTACGCAGTTATCTATATATAAGTATCAGCCATCTCCGTTTTACATGATTCAAAGACTTCCAGTATTTGGAAAAGACGCCTTCTGTAAAGCTATAATGAGATAGGGGGTACTTGACCCCCTATGACCCCCGTGGCGCGCCGCCCTCACTCGTCAAGCCCTCCACTTGGTCGGGCTTGCCGTATCTCGGGCGGCTATGCGAAGTGGATGAGTTTTTGTTGTCGGTCGTTGATGATTTTTATTCCGTGGTGTTGTGTTTGGTTTCTGACGTAAGCTGCTGATTCTTCGAAGTTTTTCATGCCTGTGCTTTCGTGGTGTTCGTATCCGCTCCAGAATTTTCCTCGTGGATAGCG
>DATDWO010000034.1:0-47024 GCA_035289665.1 Candidatus Nanoarchaeia archaeon | reverse complement strand
TCATCTTTAAATGGCTAGTGATTGTACAGAGCTGCATGAAAAAGCTCCGAGGAAAAGGTTCTTACAAAGAATATATTTTCCTGGTCATCTGGCTAGTTCTAGTGGATCAACTCTCAAAGTACCTCATCCGCACATACAATCCGCAGGTAGATCTGGGCTTTCTATCACTCTACTTAACGACCAACACCGGTGCAATCTTCGGCTATTTCAAGGGCATGAACAGCATATTTATTGTGCTCTCCTTTGTTGCCATCGCCTTGTTGCTCTATTATTTCAAAGAATTAGGCCCACAGCATGCAGCTCCTCTGGCCCTGGTGCTGACAGGCGTTTTAGGCAATCTCATCGACCGTCTCTGGCTCGGTCATGTCGTGGACTTCATCGACTTCTTGATCTGGCCTTCATTTAACTTGGCGGACAGCTGTATCACGATAGGAGTGATTTGGCTGTTGTATAATGAGTGGAATGGTAAAGGTAAAAAATGCAACTAAGCAGGTGCATCGCCTTTTCTGGAGGGTTTAAAAAGCAATAGCAAGGTTTAAAAACTAGCTACTCCAGAATGGATAATATGCCGGATCCGTTTAAAGCACAAGAGGCAACAAACAAGTATTTTTGGACTGCGATTGCTTGTTTGGTTATACTCAATTTGGGCATGTTCGCTTATTTCTTTCATCTGAATGGAGTCACCAAGGATGAGTTGACTCAAAAAGCATCTGAAATTCAAGGAGCAGTCACGGCAACCGATGAAATCGCAAAGCTCACTGCGAAAGAATTGGACAGCGCAAAAGATAAATTAGCCAGCACCAACAAGCGGGTGGAAAGCGTCCAAGATTCATTGATACAGCAGACGAAGAGTTTACAGTCACAATTAGAAAAACAGGGAATCCAGTTCCAGAACACCATCCAGGTTTTCAAAGCGGAAAGTGAGGAAAAGATCAGCACGTTAAAGGATACCGTGGATAAGAGCACGGCAGAATTGCAGCAAAAACTAGCAGACATCAAATTGGAAAGTGCAGATTTCAGTGAAATCATCCAGGACGTTGTTAAGAGCGTGGTAAGTGTTCAATCAGCCGGAGACAGTGGTAGCGGGGTGGTATTGGACGACAATGGCTATATAATCACCAATAATCACGTAGTGGGAAGTGGGATCACCGCAAAAGTGATTGATTACAATGGTAAAGCATACACGGCAAATGTGATCAGGAGAGATGTAGAGAGAGACCTGCTCATCTTGAAGTTGGATAACAGCGGTCTTCCTAAGCTTACGATGGGAGATTCGACGTTAGTCAGAGTGGGAGAAAAAGTCTTGGCCGTAGGCAATCCCGCTGGCTTAAAGTTCAGTGTGAGTGAGGGAATTGTCAGCGCAATTAACCGAAAGATCGATAACAGCGGAGTCAGCTTCATCCAGACCGATACCCCAATCAATCCAGGGAGTTCAGGCGGGCCATTGCTCAATAAGAAGGGCGAAGTGATTGGTATTAACGCAAAAAAATACCAAGGTTATGAAGGCTTGGGCTTTGTGATTCCAATCAACATGGCTAAGGATTTCTTAGAAAAGATAAAGAATGGTGAATAGTTAAAGTTCTAGTTTCATTCGGAGGAAAGTAGCGAAAAGTTCAGCTTCTATATCTTTAGGGCCTTGTTTGTACCAAATTACGCGATCAGGTTGACCTTTAGGAGGGGTAGTTCTTAAGTAAATCCCACTTTTAGTTGAGTCTTGAGGGTGTCGAAGGACTCCAGTAAATTCTGCGTGACAATCAGGGGTTAAAATAGGTTTTAATACATCCCCGTCAAGCTTTACGTGTTTCCCACTGAGGTAATAAAGGTGATCGCCAATCCTAAGTTCAAGGCAACAGTAAGGAATGCGTCCAATACTGCAGAACTCGTCGCGCATATCAGGATTGGGTTCCTCTCTGGGGTCTATTTTTTCAACCAATTCTTTCTGTTCAAATTTTTCTTTAGAGATCCGATAACATTCAAGGTAGGCAACATCTTTAAACCCCAGCGCAACAAGAGGAATGGCCAGGACAGGAGTCATTTGGTGGCAGTGTCCGCTAAATGCAACATGATGAGTGTCCCAAAACCCATAAGTATCCAAAACATAGTCATAACCTCCTTCCCACATGTGACGAATCACGTTCAAAACAGTTTGGTGGGGGTTGTCTGCAGCTAAATGAGAGAAGTGGCATCTTGCATCTTCAGGGTCAAACCGATGGAAGAGTTCTCGGAATGGCATGGTTTCAGTACGATAATAAAAATTCATTAAGTCCATAAGAAGATTAAAAAGAGGTTTCTTATAAATAATTTGATAAACTCTTTAAAGAGAGCTAAACTCGCTAAAGAAATGAAAGGGCAGGCTTTAGCCATCTTGAAGCTTTTAAAAAAACACTATCCTGGTCTAAAGTGTTTTTTAACCCATCAAGACCCTTTTCAGCTCCTCGTCGCTGTCATCCTCTCCGCCCAATGCACCGACGAGCGGGTGAACAAAGTCACGCCGATTTTGTTCAAGCGCTTTAAAACAGCCAAGGATTTTGCAGAGTGCGATATCCAAGAGTTAGAGGAGCTCATTCACAGCACCGGTTTCTACAAGAACAAGGCTAAGAACATCCAGGCCATGGCACGTATGGTAGTGAAAGACTTCCAGGGCAAAGTGCCCAAAACAATGGAAGAGTTGATCAAACTGCCGGGTGTCGGCCGTAAAACAGCCAATGTCATCCTGGCTGAAGCCTTCGGCATCAACGAGGGCGTTTGTGTAGATACGCACGTCATGCGTCTTTCGCAGCGCCTAGGCCTCAGCAAGCACCAAGATCCTGTTAAGATCGAACAAGACTTAATGCATCAAATTCCAAAAAAGGACTGGGAAACCATCAGCCTCACTCTCATCACACACGGAAGGAAAGTCTGCGGTGCAAGAAAGCCTAACTGCAAAGAATGTTTTCTAAACAAGTTATGTCCGAGTGCGTTTAAAGTGTAAGAACAGAAACGTTTAAATATACACGTACGTGTACACGGACCATGACGACCAAAACCTTAACGATTATGGAAGATGTATACGAAAAATTAGTAACTCTAAAAAAGCCTAATGAAAGTTTTTCTGAGGAGATACGGCGCCTTGTCGCCCAAAAAATAAAAATATTCGACTTTTTCGGTGCCTGGAAAGACGTAGACGAAGCAGAAGCAAAGCGAATGAAAAAAATGATCAAAGAGATGAGAAAAGAAGGGTATAAATCTCTGATGAGGAAGCTTAGATGATTATTCTTGATACAACGTTTCTAATAGATCTGCTTAGGGGCCAAAGAAGTCTTTTGGGAAAAAGAGCTCAGCTAGAAGAAGAAAAGCTGGTAACATCTGAGATAAATGTTTTTGAAGTAATGACGGGAATTCATGGTTCTACTAAGCAGGACATACAAAAGGACCTGACAAAAGCCATCGAACTTTTCTCTTTTCTTCCTGTGCTTCCATTGGACAGAGCAAGTTCGCTCAAAGCAGCCGAAATAGCGGGGAAGTTGAAAAAAGCAGGACAAAAAATAGGAGAATTGGACTGCCTCACGGCGGGAATTGCCCTATCGCATGGCATCACAAAAGTGATCACTGAGAACAAGTCGCATTTCGAGCGGATTCCAGGAATTAAAGTGTTGACTTATTAAGTCTCACAAGGAATGCTTTCTGAACAAATTATGTCCGAGTGCGTTTAGAGTTGATAAATAGATCGGAGAGTTCCCTTCGCTCACCGCGCATCTCTCCTTTTCGAATGCCTACAGCTCCGATCATGTCAGACCATACAATATAAAGAGGGTGTTCTTGCCATTTCTCACTCCTAGCCTTTTTTGATAAGCCTTCAACCGCTAAAGCAAAACGATTATGGAAAGATATCCAAGATTGGACTTCTAAGAAGGCCTCCTTAAAACCCTCCAAAACATATCTTTCTTCAGGGTTTAACACAGACAAGTCATATTCAATGCCTTCTCGGGTTCGATAAATCATTCTCTCCCTCCTTTCTTGATTTCATAAAATTCAACTTGAATCGATCCAGGCTGGATTCGACACAATCGCTTCATATAATCATCCTGTTCCAGATTAATATAATAGGCCCGAACACGTTTCACAAAGTCCTTAGCATGCCGCCATCCAAAATAAAAGCAATGATTCAAGTTCTTGCCCGCTGCAATTCCGATGCGATGAAAATGCTCTCGCTCTGCCGCTTCGAGCTCTTGAAGGACGAGTCTTTCAATGCCAGAGATAGTTACGAGGTTGATTTGAAAACTTTTAGAGGTCATTTTTTCACCTCAACACACCCAATCCAGTAAGACGAGTCAGGTCAACAGGCCATTGAGAAAAAACCTCTCTATATCGCGCTTTGCCGTCATCGGTCTTACGCCAGCCACTATAATCATGCCAAGATAGATAGCCGGGAGTTCGTTCCACACGTTCATTCCACAGAAATTCTTCAATGTTCGAATGACTCTTTCTTCGAAGAAAGTCTCCCAGTGTAGGTGCTTCTCGAAACGTAGTTTCAGTGATCTTATCAGAACTCCAAACGTTCGTCTCTAAGGATCGGTCCAAAAGCAAGTAAAGAATAGAGGTCTCTGCTTGTCTGAGTAATTCCGAAGGTTGAATGTGAATGGTTAGGTAAATCGTATTGGCAGGTTCTGGTTTAAAATAGATGCGGCTTCTAGTTCCTCGGCTTCGGCTTCTATCGCCGACATGTACAGGAACGATCTTGTCGTGTAAGGTCATTTTAACAAAGAGATAAAGAAAATAGTTAAACTATTACACTAAATATTTTGTATATTAGTAACATTTATAATATATAAAGAACTATTTTACAAACTTTATGGACAAAATAGACCAAAAGCTCCTCACCGAGCTGGATAAAGATCCTAAAATCCCTCTCACTCAATTAGCTAAAAAGCTTCTCATCTCACAGCAAGTCGCGGATTACCGAATGAAGCGACTCATCAAGCAAGGCGTTATCGTTAAGTTCGCAGCGATCATCAACTTAAAATCCTTGCGGCAAGAACATTACCGCATTTTCTTCCGCTTCAACGCAAAATTTGATATAAACGAAGTCTTTAGCTATCTAAAAAATCAAAAAGAAGTGTATTGGACAGCGCGAATTGGGGGCAGGTACGATCTTCTCTTAACGTTGTTCGTTTTCGATTTCGCAGCCTTCGATCAATTCATAGGCCGTTTCAATCAAGAATTTCCAGGTTTAATCAGAGACATCACCAGCTGCTATGTACTGAATCATTGCTTTTATAATCATAAGTTTCTAAGCAAAGAATTTATCCAAATAGAGTATGGCTACAATGATCCAAGCATTGAATTAGATGAATTAGATCAATACATCCTAAGAAAAATAAAAGACAACTGTCGTGTAGCGGCATTGGAATTGGCAAGAGAAAGAGGCACAACGTACAAAACGATCTTAAACCGAATAAAGGCGTTAGAAAAAAATAAGGTCATCTTAGGCTACCGTTTGTTCATAAAGTCCAAAGATCACCTCCCTTTCATCGTTCTTTTTTCTTTCAAGGAATATGCAACAAACAAGGAAAAAGAGCTAATCAATTATCTAGCAAGAAAGGAGGAAGTAACCCAATCATTGAGGATATTTGGAGTTTGGAATCTCTTAATCCACGTACGCATGGGAGACAACGAAAAACTGCAACGTTTTATTGCAGAGGTAAGAGAAAAGTTCGACATCATCAGTGATTACGAAATCATCCCCATATTCGAAGATATAGCAATCAATTTAATGCCAATATAAGAGAGTCCAAACCAATTCAATCCTCTAAATCTTATGAAATCTTTATAAACTGTAAAGTTCTTGAAAGGATATGCTGTTGAGTATTGAAGAGTCTCAAAAGTTGTTAAGCCAATACGGTCTTCTTTTTCCAAAGACAGCGGTTTATGGGCAGCATCAAGGAGTGTCATTCCCAGTAGCATTGAAGGTAGATAGCTCTAAAATTGTACATAAAACAGACCGAGGTTGGGTGCGGTTGAATCTGAATAGCGAGGCTGAGCTGACGCACACTGTAATGCAACTGGAGAGCAATTTAAAAGGTGTCAAGCATCAGTGGGTGGTTCAAGAAATGGTAAAAGGAGTTGAGGTAATCATCGGCATGAAGCGGGATCCAACCTTTGGTCCGGTGATTGTTTTTGGTTTGGGGGGAATTCTAGTAGAGATCTTAAAAGACGTCTCCATGCAGCTCATCCCTCTATCCAGAAAGGAGGCTTTGCGCATGATCAACTCGATCAAGGGCAAGAAACTGTTGGAGGGTTTTCGAGGCTCATCTTCCATCAACAAAGAGACATTGGTTCAGGCCCTCATCCAAGCTTCAAAGTTAGCCGAACAGGAAAAATCCATTGTGGAGTTTGACTTCAATCCAGTCATAGTTAACCAACAGGGTGCGTACGTAGTAGATGCAAGGGTGATCTTATGCTAGAGATTTTTTTCAGTCCGAAGAGCATTGCCGTAGTCGGTGCTTCGTCCAAACCCAAGACAGTAGGAAATGGTCTAGTGCGCAGTCTTTTGAAAGGGGGGGTATTCAGCGCAGCTACCAACAAGCCGTTTAAGGGTAAGGTTTTTGCCATTAATCCTTTCTTAAAGAAGGTACTCAGCTTGAAATGTTACCCTTCCATTCTAGATGTAAAGAGCACCATCGACTTGGTAGTCATCGCAGTTCAATCAAAGCTCGTCCCAAAGATCATGGAGGAGTGTATAAAAAAGAGGGTGAGAGGAGTGGTTATCGTAGCCGCGGGCTTCTCTGAGTTGGGGGTGGAAGGGAAAAAGTTGGAAGAGGAAGTGTTGCGTCTGGCAAAGAAGGGTAAGATCCGAGTGTTAGGTCCAAATTGTTTGGGAATCATGCGTCCATCCTCGCGTCTAAACGCAACCTTTGGCCCATGCATGGCACTGGAGGGGAATGTGGCTTTCTTCTCACAGAGTGGAGCGTTGATTGATAGTTTGATTGATTGGTCGATAGACAAACAGTATGGGTTCAGTGCGTTGGTCAGTCTAGGCAACCAAGCAGACTTAGAAGTCTCAGATTTTCTGGAATGGGCAGCTAAAGACAAAAAAACAAAATCCATCGCTTTATACATCGAGGGCATAAAGAACGGCCAGAGGTTCTTAAAGGCAGCAAAAAAGGTGTCTAAGAAAAAACCTATTGTGGCATTAAAGGCTGGAAGGTCCAACATGGGGATGCAAGCAGTGAGTAGTCATACCGGGAGCCTAGCAGGTAATTATGAAGTGTACCAAGCTGCTTTTAGAAAGGCAGGGGTTCATGCCGCAGATACTTGGGAGGACCTGTTGAACGCAGCGAAAACATTGGCGTGGTCGAAGAGAACAAAAAAAGGAGTGGTCATCATCACGAATGGAGGAGGTGCGGGGGTTTTATGCGCAGATCACTGCGAATCGTTAGGAATCCCTTTGGTTCCGTTAAAAGAATCAACGGTAAAAGCATTGGATCGTTCAAAAAAAATGCATCCGGCGTATTCGAGGAGAAATCCATTGGACTTAGTGGGAGATGCGTTGCACGACCGCTATGAAGTAGCGTTAAGCACGGTTCTAAAGCAAAGCGATGTGGGTGGAGTGATCGTCATTCAAACCTTACAAACCATGACAGAGGGCATAGAAAACGCAAAGGCAATCATAGCAGCCAGAAAAAGGTTTGGAAAGCCCATCACCGTATGCATCATGGGAGGAAAGTTTTCTCATCCTGCTGTAAGCCTATTGTTAAAGGAACAAGTGCCTGTTTTTGATTCTCCTTCTTCTTGTGCACGGGCCATGAGGTTCTTAGTAGACAATGATTGAAAAGCGTTATAAGGTTCCGAATGGAAAGTTAGTCGTAGTAAAAAAGGTAGGGGATCATATCAAGATCGGTGGGGATTTTTTCTTGCATCCAGAAGAATCGTTAGAAGACATCGAAAACGTCATAAATACTTCAGCACCGACTGATTTAAAAGAAAAATTGGATCGGTTGATAGAAGAAAAAAAGATAACGCTCGTAGGATTTACAGCAGAGGTCTTGTGCAACCTGGTAAAAGAGGTACGAAAGTGAAGTGGCGCTTGATTCCGTTCGAGTATGAAAAGCCAACATGGAATACGGCTTGGGATGAAAGCATCTTGGAGCATGTGCAGAAGGGTTTAAGTCCGCCAACGGTTCGTTTCTATGGGTGGAATCCCAGCGCTGTAATCATCGGCTATTTTCAGTGTCTTGAAGACGAGGTAGATCTCGTTCGAGCAAAGGAAAGGGGAGTAGATGTGGTGCGGAGGATCACGGGGGGTGGAGCATGTTTTCTCGAACATGACCTCACCTACTCAGTGATCGCTCCTGAATCTTGTTTCAGCAGGGATATCTTAAAGTCGTATGAAGAAATTTGTGGTTGTTTGGTGAAAGCCTTAAGAAACTTAGGTATGGAGGCTGTTTTTCGTCCGATCAATGATGTCTGGGTAGGGCAGAAAAAGATCTCAGGCAGTGCTCAGACGCGAAAGAAGGGGGCGATCTTGCATCATGGAACCCTTCTTTGGAAGGTGGATCCGGAAAGGATGTTTTCATTCTTAAAAGTGGACAAGGCGAAGTTATCGGATAAATTCGTCCGATCCGTAAAAAAGAGTGTGACCAGCATTTGGGATGAGAAGCCGGACATAAAGAAAGAGGAAGTGTTGGAGGAGATGAAACGAGCATTTTTGGAAGGCAAACAGTTTGAGTCAGGCACCTTTAGCGAGAGTGAAAAAAAAAGAGCAGAAGAGTTGGTCAAGCTAAAATACGAGCAGCATGCGTGGAATCATTTAAGGGTTTAAAGACTATTAATGGGGAAGCCTAAAACAGCCTGAGCCAATTCAGCGTAACCTTCAACCAAAGTGGGGTGGGGGTGAATGAGCAGGCTTAAGTCTTCTAGGGTGGCACCCATTTCCATGGCCAGTACTCCTACCCCGATCAGGTCGCTAGCGCGTGGACCCACAATATGTAAGCCTAAAATATTTTTCTCATCATCAAACAGCACTTTATAGAATCCGTCACCGTTGAGAATTAAGCTTTTGCTGATGGCATGGTAGCTAAGCTTGTGGATTTTATAGGGAATCTTTTTTTGGAGGGCTTCTGTTTCGGTGAGGCCGACACCGGCAATTTCAGGGTCTGAGAAAATGGCGTATGGGATGAGGTTGTCAAACGCAGCAGGTTTGCCGAGGATGGCGTCCACAGCAACTTTAGCTTCTGCCATGGCCTTGTTCGCTAACATCACCCCACCGACCACGTCTCCAATGGCATAAATGTGTGGATCGTCTGTGGCATAGTTGGACTTCACGCGGATAAAGCCTCTATCATCGGTTTTTACATGCGTATTTTGGAGTCGGAGTTCTTCCGTATGGGGCACGCGTCCAATGGCTACGAGGACTTTATCGGTTTCAACTTCATGAGTCTTAGCATTATATTGAAAGGTAGTTTTAACCTTTTCTCCAACCGCAACTTGTTGAATCTGGACGTTGGTATAGACCTTGACCTTATGTGCTTCAAGTTTTTGTTGTACAATTTGGTTGATATCATGATCTAGGAGGTTAAGAATGTTGGGGAGGGATTCTAACAAAGTGACTTGTACACCAAATTTAGAGAGCATTTGGCTCAGCTCAATGCCAATATAGCCTCCGCCAATGACGAGAACGCTGGAGGGGAGTTGGGTAAACTCGATGGCTTCAGAGGAAGTAATGATCTTATTGCGATCAATGGAGATGCCGGGAACTTCTCGTTCACGACTTCCAGTGGCAAGGATGCAATGACGGAATTCGAGCGCGTTGATCTCAAGATGTTCATTTTCGTTAACGGGTGTAAGCATGAGTTTATTGTTTTCTTCAAAAAAAGCATTGGCGTGGATGAGCTGGACGTTGCGTTTTTCAAGAAGGGCTCGGATGCTTTGGTCTAGTTTTTGTACAACAGTGCGTTTCCAGTTCTGAACTTGGTTAAAATCATATCGGGGGTTGTCGCAGTAAATGCCCATTTCTTTTCCTTGAGAGAGGCTTTCGTACATTTCCGCTGCCCGAATCAAGGTCTTGGTGGGTATGCAGCCGTGGTGCAAGCAAACCCCTCCAACGCTTTCTCGGTCGATGAGGGTAACTTTTTTTCCATGTTGCGCCAGTAGCAGTGCAGCAACATATCCGCCAGGTCCAGCGCCAATAATCGCAACGTCCGTAGTGCCAATCGCTTCTCCGATTACCATGTTTTCACATCCACGGGCATCTGGGGGTCTTCGAGGATCTGTCGGATGAAGTGCAGGAATCGGGCAGCGTCTCCTCCATCTAGGATGCGATGATCAAAGGTAAGGGTAAGGGGTAAATAAGTGCGGAGTCCTTCTTTCTCAGTTTGTTCGTACATTTTTCCGATGGCAAGGATGGCCAATTCAGGTAAATGAATGATACTGGAAGCAGCACTGATACCCAGGCTTCCGAGGTTGTTGACCGTAAAGGTGCCTCCGGTTATTTCAATAGGGTTCAGTTTTTTCGTTCGCGCTTTTTCAGCCAGCTCTTGGACCTCGCTGGCAAGTTGCAAGATCGTTTTTTGGTTGGCGTTTTTAATGTTAGGTACCATAAGACCGTATTCCGTATCGACAGCGATACCGATGTGGATGGCTTTCTTGAGGATGATCTCTTGGGTGGTATCATCAAAGGAGGCGTTAAAGGTGGGAAAGTTTTCGAGGGCATTCGCAGCGGCTTTTACTAGATAAGAGAGAAGAGTCAGTTTAACTTCAGGGCGAGCAACTTTGGCTCGTTGCAGGTGTTGAATAAGTCGATCGGCCAAAATAGGCACGGTAACGCTGGCGTGGGGTATTTTCCAAGCTTCTTCCATGTGTTTTTTGATGGCAGCACGGACTCCTCCAATTTTGATGCGTTGCGTATCTTGAGTGGACATTGGGCGAATCAAACTAGATGCAGGGGCTAGAGTTAGAGAAGGAGGAGGAATGAGTTCAGTGGTTCCGAGTTCACGTCTTCTTTTGCGTTGGGAGGGGCTGAGTTTACGGTTGGAGGGAACAGCCAGGGCAGGTCGCGATGGAGGATGCTCCACAACAATCGGTCGAGCACTAGGAGTTTGTCCAACAGCTTGACGCAGGTCTTGTTCCGTAATTCTACCATTCTTTCCAGTGCCTTGAACTTGAGTCAGGTCGATGCCGAGTTGACGGGCAAGTTTGCGATCTTTAGGCAGTATGCGAGGAGAGGACTTAGAAAGCGAAGAGGGAATAGAAGAGACAACAGAAGTTGGAGAAGATAAGTGAGTAGCAGTAGGTTTTTCTTCAGAAGGTCGAGAAGCCGTTTCGTTTCCAGCAAAGGTCACAAGCACTTCACCGACCGGCACCATTTGGCCAGGAAAATAATGAAGTTTCTGTATCACTCCTTTTTGAGGGCTGGGGATTTCAAGGACTGATTTGTCAGTTTCCATCTCACAAAGGGCCTGGTCTTCTTCAACAAGATCGCCTTCTTTCACTTTCCAAGAAATAAGTTTACCTTCTTTAATGCCTTCTGCTACGTCCGGAAATCTGAATTCAGTCATGTTAGTAGGTGAGGGTTTGTTTTATTTTTTCGATGAGCATGTCGGCATTGGGTCGGTAAAAATGTTCAGAGCGATAGTAAGGGACAATCACATCCGGTGCCGTAACCCGAACGATGGGTGCTTGAAGGTAGTCGAGGCATTCTTCTTGGATGGTGGCAGCCAGTTCAGCTCCAAAGCCACAGGTATGAATGGCTTCATGGATGATGACCACCCGGCCTGTTTTTTTAGCACTTTCAAGGATGGTTTTTTTGTCCCAGGGCATGATGGTGCGTAAGTCAATGATTTCGCAGGAGGCCTGAACTTGGCTGGCGGCATCTTGCGCAACCAATACCATGGCCCCCCAAGCGAGGATAGTGATGTCTTTTCCGGCTTGAACAATCTGAGCAAGTCCGATAGGAACTTCGTAGTATGCATCTGGGACTTCTTGTTTAAAGGCTCTATAGAGTTTGATGGGTTCTAAGAGTAATACAGGGTCGGGGTCGTTGATGGCAGCAAGGAGAAGTCCTTTGCCGTCATAAGGATTGCTGGGCATCACAACTTTAAGGCCTGGAATGTGAGCATAGACAGCTTCTAGGCTTTCGCTATGGTGTTCCAGGGCATTCACACCGCCTCCATTCGGGGATCGAATGACGATAGGGACACCAAAGACACCACGGGTTCGGTTTCGCATTCGGGAAACATGACTGATGAGTTGTTGAAAGGCAGGGTAAATAAAGCCGCTGAATTGGATTTCGGCAATGGGTTTAAGGCCGTTAATCGCCATACCCAGGGCGCTTCCTACAATGGTACTTTCGCCGATGCTCGTATCAATGACACGTTTCTCGCCAAATTTAGCAAGGAGTCCGTCTGTTACGCGAAACACGCCCCCATCTACGCCGACATCCTCTCCTAAGACAACCACATGAGGGTCTTTTTCAAAGGCCAAGAAAAGGGCTTGGTTAAGAGCCTGCACCAAATTGCGTTCAGCCATGTTGCCTCCAAAAGCGAACCCATTGTTCTTTTTGTTCTTGAATAAGCGGAGGGAGTTTGGCATAAAGGGAATCAAAGATACATTCAACTTGGGAAGGAGAAGTGGCTTCGTATTTTTTTACAGCTTCTTCCACGCGTCGCGCAGCATCGGCCAGCATACCTTGTTCGTGTTCTTCATTCCAAAGTCCTTTGGCGAGCATGTATCGTTTGAGCCGAAGAATAGGATCTTTTTTTTCCCACTCTTGAACTTCTTGTTCGGAACGATACTTATGCCAGTCGTCCGCTGTGGTGTGATGATCAATTCGATAGGTGATGGCTTCGATGAAGGTAGGGCCTTTTCCAGCTAAGGCTTTTTCTGCAGCAGCGCGTACAGCCTTGTATACGGCAAAGACATCATTACCGTCGACTTGGATTCCGTCAAAGCCGTCTGCAATGGCTTTCTGGGCCAGGGTTCCGGCCGCAGTTTGTTTTTTTCTAGGAACAGAGATGGCATATTGATTATTTTGGCAGAAAAAGATAGTGGGGGATTTAAAGACGCCTGCAAAGTTGAGGGCTTCAAGGGTTTCGCCTTCGCTGGTTGCTCCATCTCCAAAGTATACGATGACAACCCCTTTTTCGCCTTTGATGTTCATCGCGTGAGCAATGCCGTGGGCGTGGCTGACTTGGCTTCCGATGGGAATATTAATAGGTAAAATCTTAAAGGTGGGGTTGCAGCTTCCTTCTTCGTAGCCTCCCCAGTAGCGCAGGATCTGTTCTAGAGGGATACCATAAGTGATCATAGAAGCGGTTTCGCGAAAAGTGGGGACAACCCACACATTAGGTTGGTCTTTGAGGGCATAGATCGAAGCGACTTCGGCGCCTTCTTGGCCGCGGACGCTGGCAAGGGTTCCGAGGCGTCCTTGTTTTTGAAAGTTGAGCATTTTGGTATTAAAGAGACGGGATAGGTTCATGTACCAGTACATCGTACGAACATCGTCATCAGATAGGGCAGGCATTAAACTCTGATCTATATTTCCATTTGAATCAAGAATAGAGAGGTAGTGAATGGAAAACTGGCTTACCGTCTGATCCGTCATGACTCACCTCTTTTTTTGCAAAAAAAGACGGTCCCAGCAATCAAGGATTGCAGAGGACCTCTTTTTCTAGTATATTCTGAATATTCAAGCAGCAGAGTATAAAAAAGTTTGGGAATTATAATCAGGAACATGAATAATTAATAAGAACTAATAGTTTATGTTCCTGTATCGCTCAAAAACTATAAGTTTTTGGCGCGCAAGCAAGTTTCTCTTGCTTTGCGATAGTAAAGAACAGCTAAATATTAAAAATTATTGTTAAATTATTGTTCTTTACTATAGAATAGGTTAGTGATACGACCATTAAGAGTTATATAGGTAAGGCACTAAATAATCGAACCTTGGTTAGCCTTACCTATATGCCAGAGGCAACAACAAATATTCGAATAATTGTTGCCTCTGCTATAAATAATGCATCTCTCTCCATTTCTTGCTCCACCAGGCAAGCCAACCTGTGTATTGGAGGCCTTTGTAGTGGACCAACCCTTCATGAGTTCCTAGGTAGATGCCGAGGGGCATCTCATGAACTTCATAGTTTTGCAGGTTTTCTCTAGCGTAGTGGTGTGCAATATTCTCGGCAGCGATTTTTCCTTGAATCAGTGCGCTGGTGGCTCGTTTGATGGGTTGTGTCAAGTTATTCGCAAGGCTTACAACGTCTCCGACGCAGAAAACATTGGAATAGGTAGGGGTCTGAAGGGTGTTTTTGACGAGGATGCCTTTCTCGTTGTGTTCCAGGTTCAATTTATCAACCAGAGGGTGGTTTTGGACGCCGGCAAAGAGGAGTACGGTTGTAAAGGGGATTTTTCCTTTGTCAAGAGTGATGGAGGGGTGTTGAATTTTCTGAACATTGACACCGAGTTTGACTTGGATTTTTTTTTCAGCGAGTATCTTCCGGACGTACGCGCGAATTTTGTCGCTATACCCTGTCAATATCTGAGTACTCCGTTCAAGGATCGTAACCGTTCCTTTGTCTTTAAGGTAAGCAGCAAGAGCACAGCTCCATTCAATGCCCGCAAGGCCAGCTCCTACGACAACAGCTTGGATGGGTTTTCCTTGATAGATGTGCTTCTCAAGGTAGCTTCGTAGTTCTTTGACTTCTTGTAGGGTATACGGGCTAAACAATCCAGTAGTGGCTGTGGGGATTTGTTTGTGGCTGGCCCCAAAAGCCAGAACCAAGTAATCGTAATCCATTCTTCGTTTGGAAGTGTATATATGTTTAGATTGGGGACTTAAGCCAGTCACTTCTTCCTGTAAATATTCGATATGATGCTTAGCCAAGAACTCTTGTAAGGGCAGGAGTAACTCCATGTGATGAACTTCGCCGGCAAAATATTTTGGAAAGCCTGTGATATTGACATGGTAAGGGCTAGGGTCGATGCCTACAAGTTCAGCTTCTGGGAAAAGCTTGCGCAGATTAAGCAAACAGCGAAGTCCTCCATAGCTGCACCCGGCAACAACAATGCGCACCATGGAGCTATATAAAAAGGTGAAGGATATATAGTTTTCTAAGGTTTAATGCTTTTAGGTTCCATTCCCCAATGGCATCGGTCCCAGGCTCGCTCGTGGAAGTAATAAAGTCCAAATTTAGACAGGGCGTCAATCCCTCCAACAGTTCCAGCAATGCCTGCATTGCCTGTAAAGTAGAAAACCGTGCCTACGGTAGCAATAGTAGCAAGAGCTCTAAAAGTGACGCTCTTGGCGAGGGTTCGTCGGTGAGACTCCATAAAGAGCTTTAGGGATTCACGGCTTAATAAACATTTCTATATAGGAACTTATAGCAGAGTGCATAAATATCTTCGGCCTAAAAGCCGAAGTATTTCCCAAAAATGGTTAGAAAATCCATTCATTTTTTGTCTAAAGACAAAGGTGCACAGAACGCGAAGAGTTCTGGTTCAAGAAATCTTCAAGATTTCTTAGTATTCTGGCTATTTTTGATAAATAATGGAACTTTATCCATAAGCACTCTGCTATACTCAGCAGCACAAAGCTGCTGGCATGCCAGAAACGATACGTTTCTGAGCATACTAACGAGATTCGCAAGGTTCCATTATTAACGAGACTCGCGAATATACCCAAAGCTTAATAAAGCGACTAAAGAAGCAGGAGGAGATGAATTGGATCATAGAATTCATTAATTTGGTTCTGCATTTAGATAAGCACTTGATATGGATTTTCGAGCATTATGGTTTGTGGATTTACGCGTTAGTGTTCCTCATCATTCTTTGTGAAACTGGCTTGGTGATCGCTCCGTTTTTGCCTGGAGACTCTATGCTGTTCGCGTTGGGAGCATTTGCTGCATCAGGCTCTTTAAGTGTCGGTTGGTTGATGCTAATATTGAGTGTAGCTGCAATCTTAGGAGACACATTGAATTATTGGGTTGGACATCATATTGGGACAAGAGTATTTAAGAAAAACTATCGATGGATCAACAAAGAACACTTACAGCGCACCGAGGGTTTTTACGATAGGCATGGGGGAAAGACCATCATCATTGCTAGATTCCTGCCAATCCTAAGAACATTTGCTCCCTTAGTAGCCGGTATTGGTAAAATGAAGTACGGGCGTTTTGTGATGTATAATGTGGTGGGAGGCATTTTATGGGTATGCTCCTTACTATTACTGGGCTATTTTTTCGGCTCGCTCCCATTCGTGAAGAAGAATTTCAGCATCGCGATTTTAATCATTATCCTCTTATCATCCACACCTGTATTAATTGAGTTTATCCGCCATCGACTTCTTCGCAAAGAACGGCCTGATCGAAAACGAAAAGGTGGATCTTTCTCCCGCCACTGAGACCTTGTTCGTACTGTTTGCGTTCTTTCCAGTAAACTTGTGGGTCTATTTTGTATCGCAATAATACTTTCCCAGTACCCATTTGTTGAAGGGTTTTTTGAATGACTAAGGGGTCTACAACGCAAGTGGTTAGGATGCGATAGGCGCGCAGGAACAGGGAGGGCTTGAGGTCTTTGCTAAAGGCATAAGGCTTTTCCTGGTGAATAAAAAACGCATAATCCAATTCCCCATATAAGCCTGCAAGGACAACAGCTGGGTTGATTTCATACAGATACTTCGCTTCAGGAGGGAAGTGGGGAACAGTGACGGGTTTCTTAGCTGTGTAAATCAGGCGCTCATTTTCAGGTAATAAAACAACGCTTTTCTCGGTTTGTTTGAGTCGACCAAAGTAGAGAGTCAACCGATTTAGTTTTCCATTCAAAGATAGATATTCTCGCTCACAATCAAGGAGAGTCTCAGAAAGGTGAGGAGGAACTTCAATTGCTATATTTTGAGTGATAGCTAAGTAGGTGGAGAGGACTTGCCGCGGATCGGGTTGAAGGGTATCTAATGTCCGTCGCGTTTCTCCAGGGAGACGTTCTGTATCGCAGAAAACCATTTCGCAGCTTTTAAGTTGAGTTACAACAGAAGGATCTAAAGCGTCTCCGCAGATGAAAGTAATGTTTTTCAGTCCGAGTACCTGAGCATTGTACTTAGCATGTTCTATTTTGTGAGGATCTTTTTCCACAGCGTAAACCTGTTGGCAGGTTTTTGCAAAGGCAATGGTTTGAAAACCGGCCCCGCAGCCTAGTTCAGCAAGGGTTTGGCACTGGAGTCGCTGGGCGCGGTAAGTGGCTACAGGTTCAGGAGTGGCAAATCGTCTGTCTTCTTCCGTATAGTGAAGTCGGGGATCAGGTAGGAGCTGTTTGGGCGTTTTGACGCGGGGCATGTAGAAGGGTAGAGGTCTTCTTTTATTAAGCTTGGGGGTGGTAAGATTTAAAAACCATAGAACAGATAGAGAAGCATGCAGGAAGAGATGGTAAGGTTAGTGCATGAGCAGATTGATCGTTTACAAGGTTTGCATGCACTGAATAAGATGATGGATGAAGAGTTGGACTTATTGATCTCAGAAGCACAGCGGAAGATCGTTGAATCGGGTGATAGTCACGCAGAACATTGGTTGAAAGAAAAGGATGGAGCAAAGGCTGAACACCACAAACATCAAGCAACGTTCGAGGCACGCCAGGTGAAGCATAATTTGATTCGAACCGTGCATACTAAAGTGCATGGCAAGTTAAATACTGAGGGCATCAACCCTGAGCATAGTTTAAGTCGCATTGAGGGTAAGTTAAGAAAACGATTAAGAGAGGGGCGGACGCAACTCCATATTCAACTTAAGGAAAATCATAAGAAATTGGGGGAGTTGCATCAACAGTTACCCCAGGAGGAAGCCATGCGCTTCGGTCTGTTATTGAAGAAAACACAGGAGTTACACAAGCACATTCAACGACATTCTTTGCCTTACGAGCAGTTGAATCAGGAGTTGGCGCAATTACCTTCTCAGCTGTACAGGGATTATTGGCAGTTGGCTTAAGAGGGAACGTGAAACAGCACTTTTCCAAGAATTTGTTCTTCTCTAACCCATCCAAAATGCTGGCTATCTGTACTTTGGCTCGGATTATCTCCTCGCACATCATATTTTTCTCCTCGAATCGTATGGATGCGTTTTAGAATGCTTTTTCCGGTACGGGGGTCTTTGAGCAGCACCACTTCTCCTTTACGTGGCTTTCGAAAGTAAAAAACAAAGTGGTTAACAAGTAAATAGTCCCCTTCAGAATAAGAGGGTTCCATGCTTTTTCCAATGACTTTGTAGAATCCGATCATGACTTTAGTTGTTTGTTAGCATCCTCAGGGCAAAATTCCTTCGATACGAGAGCACGAGCGTTGAGGGGGGTTGCCCCCTCGGGGACACAGCTCCTATAATTATTGCTAGGATGAATTTTGCAGATGCTAAACAAACGCCTCATTTCAGTTTAGGAACAACCAGAGGCTCTTCAGTGGGGTAAGGTGCTTTGACCGTCATGGTTTCAATACCTTTGGCTTTCCAGTACATTTCAGCAATCTTGTTCACAGCGATGATCAACTCTTTACCCGTCTCGGCATGCGTTTCTTGTCGTGCCTTTCCAGCCAACTTCATAGCCTTCCAGAAGGTGTCATGCAGTTCAGGGAAAGCAGTAAGATGTTCGGGTTTGAAGAAGTCTCCCCATAAGATGCGGAGTTCTTTCTTGCAAATTTCAGCGTGTTCTTCTTTGGTAGCTGCATATCGAGAGATACTATGAACATACTGCGCTCGATCCGCAGGAGACGTATCAGGTCCAGGAGCTTTGGCATCTCGAATCAACGTCATCATCCGGTAAACCGTGTGCGCCGCAACTTGCGCCAGGTGAGGGTCGTAAATGCCGCAGGGAATGTCGCAATGCGCAGATACAGTTTGGGCTGGAACAACTTTATCAACTGCTTTGAAAAAGGCATGTAAAATGTTCATAAAATCGGTTAAACCGACGGATTATTTAAACTTTTCGTCGAAAGGGCTTAGTAGAAAGGTGGGTTGCTGGCATAAGGCCTGGCTTCAGGAAGAATTTTGCGAAAACCAATCATGGGAAGATCAATGTCAATATCAGCAAGAGGCCTTTTAGAGCTATAGAGTCGAGCAGCAAAGCCTCCAGTGATACGATAAGAAATTTTATGCTTTCGAAGTAATTGAACAATCCAATAAAAGGCTGCTTTCGTAGCTTTTGCCATGAACCATCATTCAGTCTGAGGTTTATTATTCTTTCGCTAGAGAGCAGGAAGATTAACCAGTGCCGCCGCTCCAATCACGCCCGCGTTCATCTCAAGCAATCGGTGTTTGACAAATTTTACCTTTCTTCCTTGCACGCGACAGGCATAGTGGTTGATGGCTTGTTGGGCTTTTAGGTAAAATGCGCGAGGTAAGTGGCTAATTCCTCCTCCAAGTACAATGTGAGAAACATCGAGTGTGTTTACTAAGTGAGACACTCCCATTCCAATGTATCGATAGGTGTCTTCCATGGTTTCAATGGCAGCAGGTTCTTTTGAGGCAAAGACTTGGGCAGGATCTGGGTTTTCTATTTTTCCTCCATTGAGTTTATAACGCGCAACAATTCCGGGCCCGCCAACAAGGCCAGCAAGATGCCCTTTTCCTCCTTGGCAAAAGCATTCTAAAGAAGAGCTAGAGTCGACAACGCTGTGGCCGATTTCTCCGGCAGCCCCATACTCTCCAGACCAAAGTTTTCCATCCAGGACAATGCCGCAGCCAACCCCTGTCCCGATAATTAGTCCAATCATATTTTTTACAGTTCGTCCAGCTCCATAGCGGGCCTCAGCAAGGGCAAAGCAGTTGGCGTCATTGTCTGTGTAGACAGGAAGCGTATGGTGACGATTGATTTCAGTGATCAGATTGACCCCTTTAAGGGTTGGGATGCATCCGTGAAAGATAATTTTACCTTCTTGAGTAATAACCCCTGGGTAACCAATGCCAATTCCTCTTACCCCTCTCTGGATCAATTCAGAGAGTACTTCATCCAAACTGTTCAAAGTTTGTCTTCGAGTTGTTCCAGTAGGAAGGATTTTTTCTCGTAGAAGAGTTTGGTCTCGAAAAAGAGCGCCGCGTATCTTTGTTCCTCCAATATCCACTCCAAGGATTAGCATAGGAGAAGGATCAAAAGGGAGTTTATATGTCTTACTGAACCCTTTTCACATCCGGTATATCAGGTGCATGTAAAGTACTGTGTTGATAGTGGTACAGCGCATACAACTGCACTAAAAAGCCTAAGGTAACGACTAAGGGTCCGGCAAGGCTTCCAATAAGAAGGAATAAGCTACCGAAGATAAAGAGAAAAAGGGACAATTCGTTTTTTTTCAGGGCTTTGAGTGGATAAGAATTGCAAAGTAAGATCAGCAAGATTAAAACCCAAGTATGACGAAAAAAGGGTAAAGTAAAAGGGGTTAAGACCTCCCATCCTGAAGCAAAGTAGGCAGTGAGGGTAGAAACAAGCACGAGTAGAAGATGTGTGTGAGAGTTTTTCCAGTGCATGTCAGCCTCAGTAAGGATCAAACAAGTTTTCTAGGGTAGATGGCTTTCTTGCCTAGTTCTTCTTCAATGCGTAATAACTGATTATACTTAGCCGTTCTCTCGCCGCGACAGGGTGCTCCTGCCTTGATCATGCCCGTACCCAATCCAACAGCTAAATCAGCAATAAAAGAATCTTCCGTTTCACCACTGCGATGGCTTACCATGACTTTCCATCCGTTTTGGTGGGCAAGTTGTGCGGCTTGGATCGCTTCAGTCAACGTACCAATCTGGTTGACTTTCAAGAGCAACGTATTACACGCCTCAGTATCAAGAGCATGTTGGATGCGTTCAACGTTCGTCACAAGCAGATCATCCCCTACGACTCTTATGTGGTGTCCGTGTCTTCTAGTCAAAATAGAAAAATGTAGGAAGTCTTCTTCATGGAAGGGGTCTTCAATGGATACGATTGGATACTGTTTGAGTAAGTGTTCATAGAACTGCAAGAGTTGTTCGGGAGTATGCCATTTCTTATTAATAGAATACCTTCCATCTTTGTAGAAGTCGCTAGCCGCACAGTCCATGGCAATTTTAATCTTACCTGAATGGCCGGCTTTGCGGATGGCTTGAAGCAATAATTGGAGAGGTTCCTCATCGTTTTTGAACCGCGGCGCAAAACCGCCTTCATCTCCGACAGCCGTGCTTCCCGCTCCATACCGCTTATGAATCAAGGCTTTCAAGGTTTGGTAGACTTCAACAGCCATCTGAAGAGAATGTAAAAACGTCTTGCCTAGCGGAACGATCATGTATTCTTGAAAAGACAGTCCGTTATTGGCGTGCAATCCACCATTAATAATGTTCATGAAGGGAACAGGAAGTTGGTACAAGTTCGTAAGCCGGTATTTTCGTAGGGATTCGTAGAGGGGTTGTTCTTGCGCTTGAGCAGCTGCGCGGGCCACAGCAAGACTCACAGCCAATATGGCGTTCGCTCCTAACTTGGATTTATTGGGGGTTCCATCCAGTTGAAGCATGGAATAATCGATGATGATCTGATCGCGCACGTCTTTTCCTCGTAATTTAGGAAAAATAACCTGGTTCACGTTACGCACAGCGCGATGAACACTTTTGCCTTGATACATGCTCAACCCATCTCGCAATTCAAGTGCTTCATGGGTACCTTTGCTAGCTCCGCTAGGAACAATCGCCCTGCCCATCACTGAACTCGTAGAAACTTCAGCTTCAACAGTAGGGTTGCCTCGGGAATCCAACACTTCCCGTGCATGGATCTTTCGAATCTTGTACTTCTCAGGGATCATGTTATCTTCCGAGCTGTTTCTCTTTTTTGGCTACAAGAAGCAGGGTTTTGATGGCAACATCTGGGTTCAATGAAATGCTATGAATGCCACATTCAACCAAGAACTCAGCAAATTCAGGGTAATCGCTAGGCGCTTGCCCGCAGATGCCAATGTATTTCCCGAGTTTGTTGGCCACTTCAATGACTCTTTTCACCAACTGTTTGACCGCCTCATTGCGCTCATCGTAAACATGACTGACCAATTCGCTGTCGCGGTCCACCGCAAGGGTCATCTGAGTCAGGTCATTGCTTCCAATGCTAAATCCATCAAACAGTTCTAGGAATTGTTCGGCTAATAATACATTGCTGGGAACTTCGCACATGGCATAGATCTCCAAACCATCTTTGCCTTGTACTAAGCCATGCTCCTTAAGAATAGCTAGACATTTTTTCCCTTCGTCAATGGTCCTAACCATGGGGAACATGATCTTGACATTTTTAAGTCCGAACTCGTCGCGTACTTTTTTGAAGGCTTTGCATTCCATGTCAAAGGCAGGGCGGTATTTGGGATCATAGTACCTGGAAGCTCCGCGCCATCCAATCATGGGGTTGTCTTCTTTCGGCTCAAAGTACTTTCCGCCAAGCATGTTGGCATATTCATTGCTTTTGAAGTCAGCCATGCGTACGATAACCGGCCGAGGATAGAACGCACCGGCAATGAGCCCAATGCCTTGGGCGAGTCGTTCAATGTAGTAGGCTTGTTTGTCAGCATATCCTTTGGTTAGTTCCAGGATCTTAGCGTGTTCTGCTACATCGGTAACTTTGTCCAGGTTGAGTAAGGCCAGGGGGTGAATCCGAATGTATTCGTTGAGAATAAACTCTTCGCGCGCAAGTCCAACGCCTTCTACAGGTAGGAAGCTGAAGTCAAAGGCTTGATCAGGGTCACCTACATTGATAAAGATCTTAGTCTTGGTAGAGGGGATATTAGCTAGGTCTAATTGTTCTTTTTTGAAAGGTAAGACCCCTTCCCAAACCACGCCCATCTCTCCTTTGCTGCAGTCTACGGTAACTCCTTGCCCATTTTTCAATAGTTGAGTTCCATTTTCTGTTCCGACAATGCAAGGGATGCCAAGTTCTCTACTTACGATGGCGGCATGACAGGTCCTTCCACCGCGATTGGTTACAATAGCCGAAGCGATTTTCATGATAGGTTCCCAGTCTGGGTCCGTGATTTCCGTAACAAGCACTTCGCCTTTCTTGAATTGATTGATGTCATGTACATTTCGGATGACGTTCACCGTTCCAGCTCCGATCTTCTCGCCCACACTCTTACCATAAACAAGCGGTTTGGATTCTTTTTGCAAAATGTATTTTTCCATTTTTGTTTTGTCTCTTCCGCTCACGACCGTTTCAGGTCTTGCTTGTACAATGAACAGTTGACCGGAAACGCCATCTTTGGCCCATTCCATATCCATGGGTTTGAAGTGCCCTGCCTTAGTTGTATAATGGTCTTCAATCACACAGGCCCATCGTGCAAGGGTCAGAATCTCATCGTCGTTCAAGCAGTATTTTATCCGATCTTCAGGATCTACAGGCACGTTCTTAGTGAACTTATTGCCCTGAGTATCATAGATCATCTTGACCTCTTTGCTGCCGATTTTTTTCATGATGATGGACTTAAAGCCTTGTTTTAGCGTTGGTTTATGAATGTAAAACTCATCCGGGTTCACAGCTCCTTGTACAATGTTTTCACCTAAGCCATAGGAGGCCGTAAGAAACACCGCATCTTTAAACCCAGATTCCGTGTCGATACTGAACATAACTCCGCTACAGGCTTGGTCCGAGCGTACCATTTTCTGAATACCGATACTCAGGCCAATGCTAAAATGGTCAAAGCCTTTATCTACACGATAGCTAATGGCTCGGTTGGTGAATAAGGAAGCAAAGCATTTTTTGCAGCTCTCCAAGAGAGCTTGGTCGCCGCGAACATTGAGATAGGTTTCTTGTTGTCCGGCAAAGCTGGCATCAGGCAGGTCTTCCGCAGTAGCAGAAGATCGAACGGCCACGTCCACATCGCTGCGATCTTTGTTGTAGGCACCGCAGAGGTCGCGATAGGAAGAAAGGATAACGTCTCTAAGTTCAGGTGAAAACTCGCAGGATCGTACTAAGGCTCGAACTTGGTGTCCTTTTTCTTGAAGTTGTTGCATGTTACTGGTGTCCAATCCAGTTAAGATCTCTTTAATCTTGCCTTTGACACCGGCTTTCTCAAGGAGGTAATGATAGGCATGCGCAGTCACAGCAAATCCATTGGGAATCGCAACACCTTTAGGCACCAGTAATCGGTACATCTCTCCTAGGCTAGCGTTTTTTCCGCCAGTGTATCCTACGTCTTCGATGCCGATCTGGTCAAACCATAATACGAAAGCGGTTGCTTTGTCCATGTTTTTACCTATTTATTGTTTGTATTTGTTTCTTTATTCAATTGCTTTCACCGTATTGATTGCATTTCCTCCAAGGAAAGAGTGTATATTTTTTAGGGTCATATCTACGATGCGTTGTTCAGCTTCAACGGTATTAAAGGCATTGTGCGGCGTAAACAAGACTTGGGGCATTTGCAAGATTTCTTTGTTCATGCGAAGGACTTCCTTTTGTTCTTGGGTAGCTTTTTTCACGCGACCGGGTTTCAAAAACAAGTCTTCTTCTTCCAGTACATCGAGCCCAGCGGCTGAAAAAAGGCCTTCTTCCAGAGCCAAAAGCAAAGCCTTGGTCTCAATAAGGCCTCCCCGGGCCGTGTTGATGAAAACGCAGCCTTTCTTGACCTGGTGGATGTTTTGCAGATTGATCGTGTGGTGGGTGTACTGATTGTAGGGTGCGTGAAAGCTAAGGATATCTGAACTGGAAAGCAAAGTGGGGAGGTCTGCAAATTGGAAGCCGATTTTTTGTGCAATCTCATGATTAGGAAAGACGTCATATGCGAGGACGTTCATATCAAATCCTTTGGCGATTTTAGCAGTGTATTGCCCGATATGGCCTGCACCCAGGAGACCGAGGGTTTTTCCGGCAAGGTCAAATCCTTTGAGCTCTTCGCGAATAAAGGTTTTTTTGCGCAGGTGAATGATGGATTGGGGTATCTTACGTGAGAGGCTCATGAGGAGCGCAAAGGTGTGCTCAGCTACAGAATGACCGCCATAATAGGGTATATTACAGACCATGACGCCACGCTGTTGGCAGGCTTTTAGGTCGATGTGGTCAAAGCCTGTGCTCATAGTACAGAGGAGCTTGAGTTTGGGGAGTTTTTCAAGGAATTCAGGGGTGATTTTAGAGTGTACAAAGATGCAAAGCGCTTCCGTGTCTGGGTTGATGCTAGTTTCACTAACCGAATGAGGTGAGAAAGTGAGGGAGTGGTCTTTAAGGGCTTCTCGAACGTAAGGTTCTTGACCGGCTGGAAGCTCATGAAAATAGATCTGCAAAGTACCCCACCTCTTTTATCTATTTCTCGAATTTAACCTATAAAAAGCTTTCCATCGCGTCGTCGGGAAACAATCGTGAACCCACAAAGTATTTATTGCACTGCAAAACCTAGTAAATAATGACCTTTTCCGCACGTCTACAGCATCTAGACAATACCTCTCGAACCCTCTTGTTGTTCATCACCGTCTTTGTCGCATATCTCATCTTCGTCCCGATTCTCCACCCTTTCTTCAATCCCGAAGGCCATATCAGCGAGTGTGTCTTGAGTGCTTCCACACCAAGTATCAAGATGCTGAACATCCTTGCGGTAGTTTTTGCTTTATTGGTGGGTTTCTTAGTAAGCTTGAAGCTAAAGCCTAAAGCAGAGGGGAAGGACGAATTTTCCATTTTAAAGAAGGCTTTAAGTGGCGACGAACAGAAACTTTTAGGGGAGGTAAAAAAAGCAGGGGAAATTACTCAGGATAGCCTGCGCTTCCGTTTGGATTGGAGTAAAGCTAAGGTCTCCGCAATTCTGAGCAACCTCGACCGCATGAATCTCGTCCAACGCGAACGAGTGGGTAAGACGTACAATGTGATTTTTAAGAGGAATTAACACTTAACAAACCATTAGGCTAACGTTTATATTGAGCTTACAGATTCTCGTCAAAATATGGACTTAAAGGAAGATATTCACAGGTTTCGTGAGGAATATACAGACGAGCAAATCGACGAAGCAATACATTTGTTAAGGACAAGTGCCCATAACAATGTAATGAGCTCGGCTACAATTGAGCGTACCGATATCGAACGCTTGAGTGGTTTTACTGAAGAAAGACACGCAGTTACCAAGACAGGAAAACATCAAATACAAGATTCGCATTTAAACCCAGCTTATTCTTTGGAAGAAGTGGCAGCGCGACAGAGAGCAATTCGAGAATTAGAAGCTGAGCCAGGTACAAGGAAAGATGTTGAAGGTTTCTTGCAAGAATACGCTAGAATGGAAAGAGCATTGGGCAGGTTAGATGATATATTAGGCCCTTTTTCTCATACAACAGTATGGGAAGCAGCCGACACGACTCGTAAAAGAAAAAAAGTTGTCAAGGATTTATCAGATACAGCGCAAGAGTTTGTCCGAAATACGAAAGGACGGCTCGAGTCGGATTACTTAAGAGAGCGAATAGAAGGGCTGCATTCTTTTAAGGGGTCTTCTTTTGATAGGGTAGCAAGATCCTGGAGAATCTATACATCTTGGCGACAAGGTAATCGTCACGCAGAGGTTTATTTCTTACCACCAAGTGAGGTTCCATTCAAATATCGCGGGGTTGGTTTATCCAGCAGCCCGGTAGACTTAGTAGAAAGCTTGCTTGCAGTAGCTACAGGAGGAGTGGCTTATCTAAGTCTTCCAAATTTTCCGCAAACAGCATTTATAATGCTTGGATCCATGGGCTTAACAGGTTTTAGCATTATGGGCTTGATTCCAAGAGCATGGTTGGCAAGAGATTTCATGGATTACCAACACAGCAATTCAGACTTTAAGCAACTCGATAAGACAGTAGGTCAACTGGACGAAGTAATGGCTTACTTGAAATACGGAGAAAGCTTAGAGGTCAAGTGCCTACCTGCACTCAAAGACGAACCCAGGCACCGGTTAAAAATAGTCGAAGGATACAATCCAATCTTACTTGCCGAAGGAGGGTGCGTTACGCCTATTGACATAGAAATTGGGAACGGCAGAATGACATTCATAACGGCACCAAACAGTGCAGGAAAAACAAGAAGCTGTCAAACCGTCACGCAAATAGCCGTCCAAGGACAATGTGGGAGTTACGTGCCCGCAAGAGAGTGCGATCTGGTAATTGCAGATCATATCTTTTATCAAGCACCGAATTTTGCTGCGGAAGGGAAACATGGCCGATGTGGTACCGAAGGTGCTGAAACCCGCAACATCTTCTGGCAAGCTACACCCCGCACACTCGCCGTTTTGGATGAATTAGTCGAAGGAACAACTCACAAAGACAAAATCCGAGTTTCTAAGGATATCTTATGGGGCTTCCAAGTGAAGGGAACTGACGTGGTTGTCATCACGCATAACTATGAATTAGCTGAAGAGTTTAAAGGTCCAAAACAGCTACTCCAAGTAGAATACCTCGATGGAATCGGATCTACAAGAAAACTCATTGAAGGGGTATGTAAAGATAGTCGTGTGGATGAAGTTCTGGCAGATATCTGTTTCACAAAAGGGCATATTCTGGCGACACTAGTAAAACAAGGTTATCTTAAACTCGGTTCAATACCGTCTTCTTAGCAAGGGATATATAGCTCTCGACTCACCAGAAGGGTATGCGTAAAGTCTACTGGTTCGTCTTAACTGTTTCAATCGTAAACATGATCCTATCTGGAATTATCTTACAGAAGCATAAAGACCCGAGCAGCAATATCTGTCCTATATCCAACAGTGTCTTCAAGTGCGATACGGTTTTGAACAGTTCCTATGCTTCTTTTTTTGGCATTCCCGTGGCTTTAATAGGGCTTGTGAGTTTTGGTTTAGTCGCTTTAATCGCATGGTATGGCTTGGTGATCGGAAGTGCCCTTGCTGAAGAGATCCTAGTCGTGCTATTGGTCCTAGGAAGCTTAGGTGCTTTGCGTTTTTTGTTCATCCAGGCTTTTGTTCTGGAGGCGTTTTGTCCATACTGTGTAACCATCGACATCTTGCTCATTTTAGCGGCAGCCTTGTTCATATACAAGAAGAAGCAACGGAGGGGCCATGTATTCAATTATAAAGCCTTTGCTCTTTAAGTTTGATCCGGAGGATATGCATCACCTTTTTATAAAATTAGGGAAAGGGCTAGGCAGCAATGTTATAACTCGAAATCTCGTTTCTTCTTTGTGGAAGTATGATCATCCTTCCCTCCACACCACAGTAGGAGGTGTGCATTTCAATAATCCAGTGGGTCTCGCAGCAGGGTTTGACAAGAATGGGGAGCTCTTCAAAATCCTTCCTTCAGTGGGTTTTGGTTTTATGGAATTAGGTTCTTTTACAGGAAAAGCTTCTCTAGGGAATGCAAAGCCTCGCTTGTTCCGCCTTCCGGAAAAAAAGACCATCTTAGTGAACTTGGGACTGTGCAATATAGGGGTTGAAAGCGCAGCAGCTCGATTGAAGAAGGAGGTCTTTTCAATTCCTACAGGGTTGAGTGTAGCAAAGACAAACGACCCAAATATTAAAGGAGCTAGAGCGATTGAGGATTATGCAAAGGGTTTTGACACTTTACATTCAATTGGAGCTTACACAACGATCAATGTGAGTTGTCCCAGTAGTGTAGATGACAACACATGTACGTATGGGAATCCAGAGTACCTTCCGAAGTTACTCAAACGCCTGGATCAGTGTAAACACGCGAAGCCTGTTTTTTTGAAGATTAAACCAGATTATTCCTTGAAGGACTTGGATAAAATTTTAAAAATTGCCTGGCCTTACAAGTGGGTTACAGGCTTTATTATGGGCAATCTCCGTAAGGACCGCTCAGGCCTTTCGTATAAGTCCAAACTGGATGGCTGGACAAAGTCAGGGGGGCTCAGTGGACTGCCAACGAAAGAGCGCAGCAATCGGTTGTTAGCCCATGCGTATAGGAAAGCCCATAAACGCTTTGTCTTCATCGGTTGTGGAGGCATCTTCTCAGCCGAGGACGCTTATGAAAAGATCCAGCTCGGCGCCAGCCTCGTGCAACTCGTAACCGGTCTTATTTACGAGGGTCCAGGTCTCATCTCTAAAATCAATAAGGGCCTCGTTGAGCTCCTCAAAAAGGATGGTTTTAAAAACATTGAAGAGGCAATCGGGTCTAAGAATGGCCTTACGTGATGAAGCAGTGAAGAGAGTAAATGAACTGATTGATTTGGCATTAAAAGGGGTTACTTTAGAAAGAAAGTTTCTTTGTCTAGATGGGATCACAACAGAACTAAGGGCTCAGCGCAAAATAAACTGACAAAATAGTACAGCCGTTATTGACGATACAATACAAAAAATATGGCACTTTATTTTGCAACAATCCCTAAGGTTAAAAAAACTACTCTCATCGGAAATGAAGGCTAGGGTTAAGGAGATAAAAGACGATATAAGTCGTTATCGGATTCCCTTGCTGTCGAACTTAAGGTCGAAAGATGCAGATCGTCATCTTGCCCGGGCATTAGAGCAAGTGAACATTAAGGTCGCAAGACTTTTTCAGGATCTAGATGCGCTCATCCCAAAATAAAAGAAAAAACAGAATAGTTTACGTCATCGCAGCCACGAAACTCGTGTTGAGGAATTCATTTTTCCTGCCCAAGTAGTGTTGGACGAGTTCTTCATTCTCCTCATCAAAGATAAAGATATCGCAGGGTTTGTCGGCAACTTGCTCGATCAGTTCTTCTTCGAGTAAGCGGGTAAGTGTTTTGTTGCAGAGGTAGTCCATACTGCCGATGTTGATGAGGGTTGTTCCTTGGTCTGTGGAGATGATGGTCTGGTTGTTTTTTACGTACAACAAGCCACGTTTCATGCGCCTTCCTCCGCTTCTTCAAGGTAGCCGTGCATAAATCCGGCTTCGAAACTGTCCACTTCATCGTTGGTGAGTAAGTCTTCAACGCCATTGTCTGAATAGATGGTGTCAAAGTCTTCGGCTTCAATTTCTGGCTCGGTGTGGGTATTTTCAGGTTTATTGTCGGGCGCGTCTAATTCTTCGAGCTCATTAGGGAGCTCAAATTCGTAAGCTTCCTCTTTTTTCATATTTCCACCCCCTCTATACTCTTCTTAATGGGGGGTAGATCCTATTTTATAAAAAGATTTCCTTAATACTTTATATATCTTAATAAATGTATATACCTTTCCGGAAAGTTTACGGTCTATTCGGAACATAAAATAACGCCGACGATAAAAAAAGGCCTAAAGAGGGTATAATAAAAAAAGAAAGTCTTAAAAAGCCCCCTTATAGGATCTTATAGTGTGAAAAGAGAAAAATATATATACCCTTTTAGTTATGTAAGGAGAAGGGGAGGGGATGTATGGAATTGCGTAAATTAATCGCATTTGGTAAGGCAACCTATAGCATCACACTGCCCAAAAAGTGGGTGACGGAAAATGCCCTTGTAAAAGGAGATCTGATTCTGATTCAGGAAAAAAGCCCAGAAAAGCTTGAAATCTCACCCAAGTTAGGCGAGCAGCAAGAGCTCATCAAGGAAGTCACCTTAAGCGTAAACGATAAAAGTTCAAAGGAGCTCGAACGCGAATTGATCACAGCATACATCAATGATTACTCCATCATCAACCTAATAGGAAACGTACAGGGTAAAGTAAGGGAAATTCGAGAGATGCTAAATGAACTAATCGGTCTTGAAATCATGGAAGTTTCTAACAATAAAACAGTCGCAAAGGTTTTCTCCGATGTAACAAATACCCATGTGAGTAATATCATTCGACGTATTTCGCTCATCACCAAGGCCATGTTTGAGGAGCTTCAAAGCTTATTTGAAGGGGAGCGTAATTATGCTTCCATGGTCGACAGCGATCGAGAGGTAAACCGTCAAACTTATTTTGCAACACGCATCTTAACGAAAGCAATCAAAAGCACGCATTTCCGGGGCTTGATCAAGATGGAACTCACCGAAGCTGCTTTTGCACTTAAAGTAATAGACATGCAAGAAAAAATTGGCGATCAATTAAAAAACATGGCACGCCAACTGTGTGATGCCGCTCTTTTGAAAAAGTCCAAGGCGAAATTCAATAAGGAGTTTGCAAAGTACACGCATGAAATTCTTGTAGCGTATGAAAACGCTGTAAAAGCATACATCATGCATGACCGCAAGCTAGCGGGGAACACCATTGAAGAAACACGCATAATCCGAGAAAAACTAGACGTCTACATTAAGGAGCATTGTGAATTACCGGTCCCTTATGTCCTAGGAAATTTAGGGGTGTTAGCCTCACACATCGCAGACTTGGGACTTGTTGTGTACAATACAGAATTTTAAGAGTATGGTATATGTAAGACTCGAGGCATAATCACAGATTATTTAAATACAAAGCTCAAAAAATAGAGTCATGTACGACATCATCATCGGCCGCTTAGATTCAGACCGGGAGAAGTTCGGAAGCGCAGGTACAATCTTTCTAGGTAAACATTATGTGAAGATGGGTCAACGTACCTCATTGTCGAATAAGGTTTACATGGATATGAACCGAAGTCATGTAGTGTTCATCGTTGGAAAGAGAGGAGGCGGAAAGTGCCTGGCGGGGGATGCTCTGGTTAGTCTAGAAAACGGTTCTGAAGTTCCTATAGAAAATCTTGTGAGTGATGCTCGCAAAATTCTGGCGATAAATCACAATCTAAAGCTTACTTCAGTCAAGAAAGAAGGATTCTACAGGCGAGAAGTGAACAGTGTCTTAAAAATGAATCTTAAGAGTGGCAAGCACATCACCCTTACGCCAGAGCATCCTTTACTCACGATGAGTGGCTGGATTCCCGCCGAATACTTGGAGGCGGGCTCTTACATTGCTACCCCTAAAAAAGGGGGGGATATAGAGCTAATAAAAAAAATAGGGAGTATTTCACATCAAAACTGCTCAACACAAAGACAGCACTTAATACAACAAGTTATAAGTAAAGAGCGCTTAGAGTGCTTAGAAAAAGCTGACATCTTCTGGGATGAAATCGTCAGCATCGAAAAAATTCAAGAGAAAACAACCGTCTACGACATCTCAGTTCCAGAACTTCATAACTTCGTCGCGAATGGCATCATCGTCCACAATAGTTACACCATGGGCGTAATCGCCGAAGGCATGGCTGATCTTCCGCCTGAGATCAAGAACAACATCTCCATCATTTTGTTAGATACCATGGGGATTTATTGGACGATGCGATATCCAAATCATAAGGACAAAGACTTGCTGGATCAGTGGGGTTTGCCGTTAAAGCCGCTCGATGTTACGATTTATACGCCAACAGGTTATTACCAGGAGTACAAGGATAAGGGCATTCCAACCGATCACCCATTTTCAATTAAGCCTTCGGAGTTGGATGCAAGGGATTGGCAGCTTGCGTTTGAGTTGAACAACAACGATCCAGTAAATGTATTGATGGAGCGCATCATTCATGATTTGAAAGAAAGAGGAAAAGACTATGACATTCCAGATATCATAAAGGAAATTGACAAGGACAAGGATTTTGATGGTACCATTCGAGCAGCCGTGAAGAATCGTTTCTTAAACGCACAGAATTGGGGAGTATTCGACAAAAACGGCACGCCCATTAGTGAACTAGCAAAAGGCGGTCAAGTCACGGTATTGGATGTTTCAGCTTACGCAACCATCCCGGGAAGCTGGGGAATTAAATCGTTAGTGGTTGGAGTGGTTGCGCAAAAATTATTCATCCAGCGTATGGTAAACCGATTGGAAGAGGAATTCAAGGACATCAATGCCAAGATCAGTTTCATCAGTGAAGAAGGTGAAGAAAAACAGGCTTTCCCATTAGTATGGTTGGTGGTGGACGAGGCACATGAATTCCTGCCTCGAGAGGGAAGAACCGCCGCTACAGATCCCTTGGTTACCATCTTAAGGGAGGGACGTCAACCAGGCATTTCATTAGTTCTGGCCACTCAGCAACCCGCTAAAATTCATACAGATGTCGCAACACAATCAGATATCTTAATCAGTCACCGCATTACCGCTAAAATCGATACGGACGCCTTAGGTGCATTGATGCAATCCTATCTGCGAGAAGGTTTGGACAAGCTCTTAGATGATCTTCCAAGGGAGAAAGGCGCTGCCTTAATTTTAGATGACAGCAATGAAAAAGTCTTCCCAATCAAGATCCGCCCGCGCTTCACCTGGCACGGGGGGGACGCCCCAACGGCCATCAAGAAGAAGGAGAAGTTGTTCTGAGAAGACAAGTCAACACTCACTCGATAATTATAACTTCTCCATCTCTGAGAGCTTTGAACAAGATTTTATTTTCAATGCAATATTGAATTTCTTTATCTGTACTTTTTGATTCAGGATGATCTGAATCATAATGAGGTTCTACTATATAATCAATTAAGCCTATCCCCTCCCATAATACTATCTTAAGTTCATCATAAGGTGTATCCGTTGCATCATCTGTAATAGCGTATGATTTTAGGTTGTGGGATAATACACATACCCCTGCACTATAAGCGCCATAGAGAAAATCATCCCTAGCTACAAGGCGTTTAAGTATCTCATCAAATCCACAAAGTTTCATGGCTTGTCTTAAAACAAACGTATTTCCACCACTCACCCAAACCCCACCTAATTCGTCTACTTTCTTCTGCAAGGCATCTTACCTTCCAAAGTAATCACGAAGATCCAGCAATTCGACGTCAAATCCGATGGCTTTTAAGTCATTCATATCAGATTCAATGTGTTTAGTTTTTTCTTCTGGATCTGCTTTTGAGAAGTCTAACGCATTTGGGATGTATCCTAGCTTATTTTTATTTTTAGACACCAACGATTTCAGTTTTTCAATCTCATTACCGAGTTTATAAGATGATAAGTAAAACTTCATATCCCTTTCCTGACCTGACAATTCTTTATATAACTTTCTAAAGTTATGGCCAAAAAACACAAACCTTTATATATCAGCTGATATTATATCACTTGATATGGGATCAGAAACCATCGTTATAAGAAAAAGAAGCTACAGCGAGCAAAGAAGCCCTACTTTGAACACCGTCTTGATGGTAGAGGCAACGCTAAGTAAGACAGGCGAAGTATTAACCATCGGCAAGCTCAAACGCCTGCTCCCAAAGCAAGTCATGCACCAAACATTGATGGCCATCATCGACTACCTCGAATACAGCGGCAAAGTCATCGTGTCGGATGATAAGGTCCTATGGGCGTTCAAGCCTCAGAGCAAACTAAAAAAGATGAAGGGACTGGCCGTCCGATGAAAACATACCAAGGAAAGATAAAGAAAAAGGTTTCTGTTAAACTGGTAGGCGATGCAGAAAAAGCCTTCCGTGAATTAAACAGGGTAGTGGGCGAGCAGCGCGGTAAGGGTATCACAAGCTCAAGAGACATAACCCTTCTTAGTGCCATCAACAGGATATTTGACATTATAGTCAAGAACCCTTTTTATGGAGAAAACGCGAAAAAAGACTTGATCCCGAAAGAATACAGGCAAAAATACGACGCTGATAACTTGTTCATCGCGGACCTGCCTAACTATTGGCGGATGATATACACTTTGGAAAGCGACGAAATTGAGATTCTTGCCTTCATCCTAGACATCATCAATCACGATGAATACGACAAAAAATTCAGATTTAGGAAGAGGTAAAGCCATGGTATGATGGTGAAGCAGCGATGGCCATCAAGAAGAAGGAGAAGTTATTCTAATGGAGAAAATCACCGTACGGAGTGTTATGCAAACCTAGATCATAACAGCCTTCACCATCGCAGCAGGATTGATCTGGAAGGATGTAATCATAGAAGCTCTAAATCACGTTGTGCCACCTCAACAAGCTCTTTTTTATAAGTTGATTGCGGCGGTAATCGCCACCATCATCCTATTCACTGTTTTGTACACGTTCTTGAAGACCGAAGATGAAGCAGAGACTCTTTTCAGAAAAATAAGGAAAAAGCGCAAAAGATAACTCGGAATTCTTCCGGTTTTTTCCTAGCAATCTTTATTAACAACCCTTCTTTCCCCTCATAATGCCGTTCAGCAAATCCTTCCCAAAGACCACAGATAAAACCATCTATCCTAAGTGGGAGGAGATCTATTTAACACTGGACGAAGAAAAGGAGATTGAAGGTAAAGCCAAAGAAGAAAACCGTCACCTAATGGAGGAGTGCATCAAGGACGCCAAAAAGATTTTTGCAAAGGAAAGCTTGAAAGACTTCCAAAGCGATATCATCCAAGCCGCCATTGCCTTGTTCGAAAAACGAGCAAGCCACGTCATTTATTGGAAGGAGCAAGCAGCCAAGGAGAAGTTTGACAAGCAAAAGTGAGTTCTATGGAAGAGATAAAGAATCTAATCAGGGAAGTTCTGGAAAAAGGTTACGTCATTAGTTTAGGCACTTCAGACGAAGGAGGGGTCTGGGTTACAGATCTAGTCTATGTGCATGATGAGCAGTTCAACATCTACTGGTTCTCATACGACACTGCCCGCCACTCAGTTGCACTGTTGAAAACCACTAACGTAGCAGGCACCATTACACTCAGCGCGAGCACAAATGATAAAGACATCGGTCTTCAGATAGAGGGTGTGGCAGAAAAAGTCCATGACAAAAATAAAAAGACTGCGTTGGCTTACAACGCCAAGAAAGGCCGAACAACCCCTTGGCTCTTGAAGAAAGGGCAATCTTGGTATCGTCTGAAGCCAAAAAAGATTGAATTGATCTATGAGCCTTTATTTGGTTTTGAGAAGAAGATGTTACAACTTAAGCGATAAGTTTCACAGGCATTCTTTCTTGTGGATTTTCTGGGCAGACAAGTTCTTGCTCAGAGATCATAAGCCAAGGCTGCTCAAGGTCATATGTATTCACTCTGCGGTAAATGAAGCTAACAAGGGCGTATTGATTGTCTAAAAGGTAATCTATAGGAATTGGTTGAGTAAGTAAAGGTTGAAGGTCTTCTTTGTGTTGTATAGTGATGTGTTGTACAACCGGATTCCGATCTTGATCCGAAGAGAGTCTTGTATACGTTCCACTTTTACTGAGGATATCAATGGTTAGTCCAGGGCTGTCTAAGTTTAAGTGTAAGCAACTAGCTGCAAGGTGTTTCTGTCCTCCTGTGTTGGGCCAGGCAACATGTTCATAAAGTTTGTCTGCCAGCCGATGCTTGAATTCATAGTATTCTTTCGTTCCGTCTCTGAGTCTTTTCCGGATGCCTTGATCAGCAAGATGATTAGTGAGTTTTTTCATGGCATGCGTTGCGTTGCTGTTGATATGTGCACGGTGATGGGTCATCTTGGGGTGGTGATGTTTAGGATCTAAGGTGATGAGCGTGGCTCCATCGTCACCATTCGCAAGGGTTTTGTAGAGGGTAGGAAAGCCAGTAGCACCCATGAATCGGCTGGATTGCGGCCCCGCAATTTCTCGAACGTCTTGCAGAGTCATTCGGTGTTTAATGGGAAAGTGCTTGTCGTGCTTGCGTACTTGATAGGTTTCCCAAAAGAGCACATTGATGTGGCAAGGAAAATAAGGGTGTTCGCTGGCAATCTTTCCATAGGGGGGTTTAAGGTTAGCCAGGGGAATGGTGGGGTACATAAGTCTAAGTTGCTGATAAGTTTGCAGAGTTTGTCGTAAGACCTCCAAGTTGATTTTTTCGAGTATAGCCAAGGCTTCTGTATGAGTGACGGGAGCAAGAGTAAGGACCATTATACGAGATAGGATCTGCAGAGTTAAAAGCCTTGTGGATTATACCCGCCCATAATTCTTCCTTAAATCAAAACTGATGGTTTTAGCATTTTCCACAGCAGGTTGATCAAATGGGTTCACACCCCGCAACCACGCACTGTACACAGCCACATACTGCCAAAACCCAAGCAACTCTCCGACAGTATACGGGGTGATTTTGTCAAGGGAGATGGTGAGGGTGGGTATCCCGTGTTGAGTGGCATCTCGGAGGGTTCCTTGATATTCGAATTCCAGGGTTTGGGTGAGGGGGATATCATGCAAATCACTAAGGAATCCATTGCGAAGAGGGATATTTCTTAGATCGAGGGGGATGCGAGTAACTCCGGCATCTGCGTGTTGATCCACTTTCAAAAACAATCCAGCCACATTTTTCTTACCGCCCAAAAAGCGTTGGTTAGTATGATGCTCAGCTTCCGGAGCCATAGCAGTATAGAACGTCTGTCCTTGGCCTTGTTTGCAAACAGTTTCATGCATGAGTTGTACAATGTATTCTTGAAAGCCATAGAGTTCCTCGCCATAAAGGGGCACGTAAATCTCGGAGTATCCCTTTTGTTCAAGTAGATATAAAGCAAGTGCCAGTTGCAAGGCTGGGTTTTCTTGCCAGGTTTTATTGGGATGACATTGGTCGTACAAGTGCTGAGAGCCTGCATAAATCTGGTCGACGGGAACATAGAGAATGCTAGCTGGACAAAGCGCGCATTCGGTGTTGGCAGAAAAGCGTCCTCCAATGGGGGGGTGGTTGATTAGGGGAATGTTGAATTTTTGGGCAAGTTGGTGTAAAGTGCCTTCATTAGGTTCTGTGATGATCAATTTTTTATATTCAGAGAAGCTGAAGAAGTCTTCAATGAGGTCAACCGTGTTGCCGCTTTTGCTGATCACAATCAACAAAGTGGTATACAGTGGGCACTTGTTTTTGAGGTAGAGAATCCGCTCAGGGTCGGTCGTATTCAAAATATGAACATTTTTAGTGGTGGAAAATCGTCCAAGAGCGTTCCATAAGGCTTGGAATCCGGTGATGCTTCCTCCTCGTCCGGCAATGATGAAGTGTTCTAAGTTGCCATATTGGGTGGCTGCTTCATAGATCCTGGCAAAGTCGGGAGTGTACGTGGCAAAGTCGGGTACGGGTCGGTATTGAATATCATGGAGTACGGTTTGTAAAGGGGGGTTTACCGCAAGGAGTACGTTATTGAGTTCAAGCTTTAGCATAGGTCCCTCATAGTTTGTTGCGAGCACCGTACACAATGAGTTTGTGTTCGACAACTTTTCGGACTTCTTCAATGGCGTTGGCCATGTATTTGTAAGGGGTGAGTTCTTGTAAGGTATGGACGCTTTGGTGCAGGGCTTTGGCAAACGCAACTCTCATTTCAGTGTTGACATTGATTTTATTGATGCCCAGTTTGATGGCTTTCTGGTAAGCCCAATCTGGTGTCCCGCTTCCACCATGCAAAACGAGAAAGGCTTTAGTGGTTTTTTTAATGGCCGCAATACGGTCAAAGTCAAGTTGCTTAGTGCCTTTGTAAAGGCCATGGGCATTTCCAACCATGATGGCTAAGGCATTGACACCAGTGCGCTGAACAAATTCTCTGGCTTGATAAGGGTCTGTTTGTGCCATGCCTTTAACATAGTCTCGGATGTCTACGTTCTTATGAAGAGTGCTTGTTCCAGCAACATGGCCAAGTTCACCCTCCACCCAGACATTTTTTTTGTGAGCATAGTCAACTACTTTCTTGGTGAGTCGAACGTTTTTCTCATAGTCATATTCGCTCGCATCAATGTGAACAGAAGGATATCCTGCGTCAATCGCAGTTTTGATGGCCTCAAAGCTTTTATGATGGTCAGCGTGCAGGATCATCTTGTTTTTATGATATTTTTTAAACGTGTTGACAATGGCAACCGCTTCTTCAGCGCCAAGTTTTTCGTCAAAAAAGAAAGCTTGTTCTCCTTCGCTAGCTTCGACAATGATGGGGGATTTGGTGTGGTGGGCTCCAAGAAAGATGCCTTTGAGGATTTCGCTGTTGCTAAAGTTAAAAGCGCCAAGGGCATAACGTCTTTTCTGTGCGTCCGAGAAGAGTTTGTGGATGAACGAAATACTCATGGTATTCTATCTGCTTTCTGGCTTTATAAAGATTGCCTTATGCTTCCGAAGAGTCCGGAGCATTTTCAATTCTATAGCAAAGAAAGCAAATAATTGAACAATAGGTTTCCTTTGCTATATGCAGGGAAGCCAACTAAAACTGCTCAATCATTGGCTTCCCTGACTATAGCGAAAAAGATACGAATTTTTTCACGTAACCTTTATGAATACTACCTCACCCCTAATTTTATGAAATGTATAGAAGATTCCATTTTTACAAAATCAACGGGTTTGATTGTTATTCTTCTTGCCCTATTGGCTGGTACAGGTATTTTGATTACGCCACAAAACATTAATTTCATCGTTATAGGGGCTCTTATCATTGTTTCATCTGTTGTTCTCAAAGGAAAATTAGATCAGATCGACCAAAATACAGATGACATCAATGAATTAACGAAAAGGTTAAATATGTCAAATAGGTTAGAAAGGCTTGAAAAAGAATTAGCTGAGCAACGTGGCAAACTCACAGTTGTTTTGAGTAAAAAATGAGAAGCTCCGATCCATCCCAAACGATCTTAACAGTTGTCATAGTCGTCCTTATCATCTGGATGATCTGGCTTGTTTTTGGCGGGAAGATTGGATAAAATAGTATTCAACTAAAAGCGCCAAAAACTTATAAATTCTGATCTGATGCTCATTTATGATGAATCTTTTTTATAATTTTAAAGGATTTTATCCGGAAGGAGTGGATGTTTCCTCTTTCTTCGGCGTCACAATTTGATCAGTAATCAAGTCATGGTACGCACCGAGGGATTCTACTCGTCGGAAGACAAAGTTTCCGTTTTCAATGGTACCAACTTGGTTCCAAACTCGGACAAGATTAGGATAAGCACCACCTTCTTGGTCTAGAATAAGGACAGGTACTTTAGTGATATTATACTGCGCAATAAGTTGTTTGCTAATGTTGCTGCTGATATCATACGTCTTTTCTTGTCCGAAAGTAATGCCAAAGTTGCTAAGGATTTGTTTGTGAAGGAGGACATTATAGCAAGCCGTACAATTAAGGTCAATAATATAGGTAACATCAACAAGGCCTCGGATTTTACCAGTGTCCAAGTCCCGATAAGGCGGATTGGCTTCTCTTAATACAAAGGCTCCATCATCTTCAATAGTACCAAGTTGGCTCCAAATCTGAGTGATATTGGGATAGGCTCCCATGTCTTTGCTGAGAACCATGCCTGGGAGTTTGGCAATAGTATACCGACGGATGAGGGTCTCTCCTTCTTCGGAACGAGCGTCAATGTTCCTTATTTGAGTGATGTGGAAACCTGCTTCTTGGAAGAGAAGTAAGTACTGTTTAAGGTCAAAGCATACTGTGCAAGTAGTGTCGTTCAATAAAATGGCCGTGATTTGGCCGATGATTTCTCCAGTGACAGCGTGGGTATACGGAGGAGTGGTAGGTTCATAGACTAAGCCGTCACCACGTTTCTGGAAGGAGGTGGGGGGAAGTTTGTTAACTTCTCCGGTAATGATGATGGCAGGTATTTTTTGAAGTCCATAAGTAGGAATGAGGTGTTTAGCTTCATCACTTCCCAGGAGAACTTCTTTCTGGAGTTGTATCTTAACGTTTCCACTTTTTATGGATCCGACTAAGGGGGACAAGTCAATGCATTCAGAACAATTAGGGTCTTTGAGAATATATAAGTTGAGTAGGGGCGGTCTTAATTCCTCTTCTAGGGTGGTTTTGCGCTCTTGGATCTCTTGTTTGAGGTTAAGGATAGTGTAGATGTTCACGATGACGACGAGAGCGAGGAGAACGAGGAAAACAACAAGGACAATTTTGGCAGTATCTATTCCTTGTATTCTCTTGGTCTTTCGATGGCTTTTTTTAGAGCCTTTGTGACTTCCATCCATGCGATCCAATCCTAAGTCTTCCTGACTCATGAAGCAGGTTAAGTCTGGAGAGCTTTAAATAGTTACCGTTGGCTTGGAACCGAAGCTTCTATGAATCATCTCTGGGTGATAAGGTTAACCAAGGTTCGATGGTTTAGCGCCTTACCTATAAATTTATATAGAATAAGACGTGAGAAAAGGGTATGAATCGCTTGATCAAGATCGTCAATGAAATGAGTTATGAGGAGTTGCAGAAGATCCAATTGGATCTGGAACAGGGAATTCTTAGAGACCTAATCGATGAGCGCTTGGCCTTTTTTGAGGACGAAAACAAGGTCTGCCCTACTTGCCATAACAAGCCTTCTGCAAATGCTTTGATATTGCAGTTCGGCCCGGCGGATCTGCGCCAGCAGGTGTATTGTTGTGCAATGGATTGTTTAGAATACTTTCTAAAGCAATTAAAGAGGTCTAAGAAAGTAACAAAAATCCGTCGCTCGGAGATATCCCTAGACTAATCCATAATTTTAGCTTCTAGTTGAAAAGCAGATTTTTGGAACACAGAAATCCTAACCGGATTTCGGGTTCAAGAAATGCTGCGCACTTCTTCGAACCAACAGAAATGCTATGTATTTCTGTGTCCCAAAAATCGATGATTTTTGAGGCTTCCAAAAATGCCCTGCATTTTTGTTAGAAGAAAAAATTAGAGTTGCATAGCTCGTTTCTTGATGCGCATATAGAAGCGCCCATTGCGCTGCTCGACTTGCTTGACGAGGTAGTATCCCTCTGTGCAAACGAGTTTATTGACGTACCGGGCATCTTCTGTGCCTTTAGTAAAGCTTACGAGTTCCATTGAACACCCCCCGAAATATATGATAATATATGATAGCAATCCATGTGCTCTTTAAAAAGTTTTTCATCTCTAGGTAGACCAATATTTATAAACAAACAGCGGGTAAAAAGGCGATGGACTTCGATCCTCGAAAGGTTTCGGCAAAGGAAAAGCTGCTTGAGCTATTTAGAAGAAAGGGCAAAAGCGAACCTCATCCGGGCCGTGTTCCTCCAGGTCAGCATCTGACTCAAGGCTTTCCTGTATTAGACCTCGGCATCCAGCCAGAAATCGACTTAGATACGTGGAAGCTAAAGATAACCGGCTTAGTAAAGAAGCCAGAAGAATATTCTTTAAACGAGCTCAAAAAACTGGGAGCTCAAGAGTATACCAAAGATTTTCATTGCGTTACCATGTGGTCGAAGCTGGACGTGCATTGGACCGGAATTCCATTCAAAAAAATCTTAGATCGGGTTCAGCCTTTGCCAGAATGGAAGCACCTCATCCAATACGGTGCAGAAGACTACTCAACAAACGTCCCAAGAGAAGACGTGGAACGCGATGATATCTTCCTTGCATTCGAGCTGGACGGCAAACCCATTCCAAAGGAGCATGGCGTCATTCGCTTAATCATTCCTCATTTATATGGCTGGAAAGCTTCTAAATTCCTAATCGCACTGGAATTCTCCGATAAAGATAAGCCTGGTTTTTGGGAAGTTCGCGGTTATCACAATCATGGCGATGCATTAAAGGAGGAACGTTACGGGTGAAAAAAGTGAACCGTGAAACTCAACTTGCTGCACTTCACACACAAATAAAGCGATGCACGAGATGCGATCTTTGCAAAACAAGAAAAAATGCAGTGCCGGGAGAAGGAGTTCTGGATGCAGGGGTCATGATCATCGGAGAGGCTCCAGGCAGGGTGAACGATGAAACCGGTCGTCCTTTTGTAGGATTGGGAGGAAAGATCCTCTATAAGATATTAGGCCATTTGGGAGTGGATAAGGACCAACTATTTCTTACAAATGCAATTAAGTGTTGGCCGCCAGACAATCGAAAGCCGACCAAGGAAGAAGTAGAGTTATGCAAAAACCACTTGGAGGAGCAAGTGCGCCTCGTTCAGCCCAAATTGATCATAACACTAGGTACGACCGCAACTGAAGTCTTGGTCCATCAGAAGATTAAATTGAAAGAGGTTCACGGCAGTTTGTTCTACTATCAAGGTGTTCCTCTCTGTCCGACCTTTCATCCCAATGCGGCAAGGTACCTCAAAGGGGGTACTCAGCAGATTGAAAAGGACATCTCAAGCATCCTACGAAAAGTGGGAATCACAACCAAGCAAGCGACACTCATCGGAACTTAAATAAACGCGAGAGGAACAAATAGAGTATGAAGACGCAGTTGCCTAAGAAATTTTTGAAGTCAAAATACCGAAGAGAGTTATGGCAAAACGCCAAGCGAGTCCTTAAGAGAATAGAGAGAGCATTGCCTGTTTCCTCAGCATACATTCGAGGTAGTTTCACAACAAAAAAGAAGAGGCCTGCGGATGTAGATTTTATCTTGGTAATTAAAACAAAGGATCATGTAGGTAAAGAATGGGCAATTGATGTAGTGATCGTCCCAGACAATGCTTATGGAAAAGCTGTAGTGAAAGATGCCGATCTTTGGATGAAGCAAAAGTACGGAGCTAAAAATTCAGTGTTTCTCAAGCTAAAATAAGATACCAAAAGTTAAATAAACTCGTAAGGTAAGGAAAAGGGTATGAAAAAAGGTTTCTTTCTTTCCTTTGAAGGCATTGATGGCTGCGGCAAGTCGACTCAAGTCTTATTACTGCAAAAGGCATTGGAACGAAAGGGCTACCATGTCCGAACCTTTCGAGAGCCAGGCAGCACGCGGATTGGCCGCCAAGTCAGAAAAATATTGCTTGATCCAAAAAACACCTCAATAACAAATAAGACAGAAGCAACGTTGTTCATGGCTGTGGAATGCCAGAACGTCGAGGAGATCTTGCTTCCCTCACTGAAAAAAAGGTGGGTGGTTATCGCCGATCGTTTCTTTGATAGTTCGAGGGCATTCCAGCATGGTGTGCGAGGGATATCATTGTCATTGCTAAATACGTTGAAAAGAGTCCTCGTGGGTCCAATAGAGCCCAAGCTTACCTTTCTCCTGGACATCCCAACAAAAATAAGTGTAAATCGTTCGCGAAAACGAGATCGAGGTGGGGATCGCATTGAACGGGAATCCTTGAAACATCATGAAAAAGCACGCAGAGTATTCTTGAGTTTGGCTAAAAAATATCCGAAAAGGATCAAAGTGATTAATGCTCAGAAGTCGATTGCAGAGATCCATAAGGAGGTTATGAAGATCATAAACAAGTATTTGTGAACCGTATGTGGAAAGCTTAGAGGAGGATGCCTCTGGAAAACTGCAAAAACAGATTCCCTGAAAAAGGGCTTGTCGACGAGAGCGATTTTACACGAAAATGCTTGATGAAAATACAGCTCTTTTTTTCTCGTCAGAAGGTTTTTACTTATCGACTTAGCTTTCCACGTACTGTGAACCAGCACGTTTAAATATCACTTTCCAATCCAAATGGCATGAAGTGTGCAATCATCGTAGGAAGTCATCGTCCAGCTTCAGAGTCTTCTAAGGTCGGTCGTTTTATTGAACATCAGTTAAAAGAAGGAAAGCATGATGTTTCCGTGTTGGATTTGGGGAAAACACATTTGCCATTGTGGAGCGAAGAAAAGTGGGACGCAAGCAGCGCCTTAAACAAATTGTGGAAGCCTTATTCAGATCAATTGAAAGCAGCGGAAGCTTTTGTGGTCATCTCGCCAGAATGGTCAGGGATGGTACCAGCAGGGCTTAAAAACATTTTTCTATTATGTGAAGATTATGAATTAGCCAACAAGCCGGCATTGATCATCGCCGTTTCAGCAAGCCGGGGAGGATCCTATCCTGTCGCTGAACTGCGGATGAGTAGCTACAAGAACACCTTCATCTGTTACATCCCAGAGCATGTCATCGTTCGTAGTGTCAAGGATGTCTTAAACGACTTCAATATGGATGAATCAAAGAAAGAAGATTTTTACATCAAGAATCGGATCATCTATTCGCTTAAGATTCTAGAGCAATACGCCCTTGCCCTAAATAAGGTCCGTGAAAGTGGCATATTTGATTATGAACAGTATGAGTACGGGATGTGAGTTAAAAAAGAGAAGGGTTCACTTTTTCCCACAATTTCTTTAGGAGCCTCGCATCATCAATAGCATTGTGAAGTCTCAAACCAGACGTATCAATTCTTAGGCTTTTGGCCAGTTTCAATTTATCTTGTTCAGGATCGATTCCTTTCATCAGCAGGATGTTAGCAAAGTCAATAGGAATCCAGTAGAACGGCAAGTCTTGTTTATTCGGTCCAAAGTAGGCGCAGATGCCCATCCAGTCAAAGCAAGGTACAAAAGATACAAAATAAGGTTTGTTGGGTCCGATGAAGGCTAAGAGTTGTTTTTTTGCTTCTTCCTTGGAGGTCTTATTGCCAATCAAGTACGGAACAACATTTCGCTGTACCCACTCAGTAAGCTGAGCCTCGGTTTCGATTTCCAAATAGAGTTCTTCACCGCTAGGTTTGATAAGGGCAATGGATAAAAATTCAGTACCATACGCGCTCAGTTGAGGAAACTCCGCGTCCATAAAGATGATTTCTCGTTTCATCTGGAAAAGATTTGTTCAACATGTTTTAAAGTTTGTGCTACGCTCAAAAACGAATTAAAATAAGATCCCCCTGATCTTTTAACTAAGAAGCTGTCATCTTTTAACTAAGAAGCTGTCTTTTCTTCCTCCTTTTCAATGTAAGAATTTAGTGTTTTACTGTTGATCATTTCTTTGTAACTGATTTTTCCCATAATTTTGCCCATAAGTTCACCGCTTTTTTTAGTCTTTCGACTAGCTTCTATTTTTATCTATAATGAAAGAGAACGGTTTGTCACTGCAAGGTCTGTTGTAATCACTTTGATGAGTGGCAAGAACCGTTACTTCCTTGCACCGAAGCTCGTCGATAAATCCATTCTGAGATACGTGTGTTTATAAAGTTGATTAAACCCGAATGTAGATACGTGAGTGTATACAAATAGAATGTATACGCTAGGAATAGTATGTTCCACTATTCTTTTCTTGAGGATAAAAAGAAAAATGGAGGAATGTTCACTAAGCAATGTAGAACAGCAGAGATTCATCAGCGTCAAGAAAGTAATTCATCCTTGGAGCCCAAGGATGCTCTGTGTGTGCTCGCTTAGAACCTCTCCAGTCACAGCGTCGATCTTAATGTTAAAGATATTAAAGGTCCGAGTTACGTGTGTGATGTTGTACACCAAGCCGTTCAAGTTTTGTAAAATGATGATTTTCTGAGTGATGAGTTCAGCAGCGTGTTTTTTTTGGTGAAGTTCATCCGCAGTTTTCAGGGCTTGTTCCAGATCGATTTTAACTTGACCTAAATCCAATTTGTTGACGGCAGGGTGTTCCTTAAAGACTTCATCTTCGGGCTGTTGCTGGATCGTAGCACTCACATCAAAGACGACAACTCGATCTTTGTCAGGGTTATAGTAGCCTACTTGCGTTACTTCTCCTTTTCCGCTCGTGTGAAACACATGAGCTAAGTAATAGCCAGGGTTTTCTTTCTGGAATTGTTTGAATACGTCACTGGCTTCAACCTGTTCTATAGCATGTCTGAGTTTCATTGTTAATACCTGCTGAAGTCTCCGCTGAAGGCTTTCTTCGCCAACCATCCCAGTACAACCAATGTAAAAACCACCAAGGCAATCATGACCGGATCTTGGCCGAGTATTTTCTCCATGCCTAAGCAGATATTCCTTAGTTTTTAATGGTTTCTGAATAGTTAATAAACCTGTTGTAAAATAATCTGTGCCATCTCTTTCCTGTCTCCTGCGCCTCGCACTTGTCCTGCCAATGTCAAATCCTTAAATACATGCTCAATCCAATTGGCAAAGTCGTTTTTTCCAGCACCTACATGCTTCTGGTAAAGTTCATCCGAAATGGTTTCCAACGCAACAACCAATTCGATCAGGTTCTTCAAGTACTTGCCTTCCAGATAGAATTGCTCGGTAGGATTCTGGATTTGTATTATTCCAATCTGCTTCTTTTTTTGCAGAACGTTTAGTACAGCTGAAACAATGGCTTCAGCCGTCATGCCATATTTTTTCATGAGTTCTGCTGCTTCACCGCTTTCTCCAAAATGATCCAGCATGCCGACGCGGGCAATAGGTACTGGGCAATGTTCACTCAATAATTCAGTCACCGCCCCTCCCAAACCTCCAGTGACTTGGTGTTCTTCAGCTGTCACAATACAACCTGTTTTTTTTGCTACAGCAGTCAGTGTTTCAGCGTCAAGTGGTTTGATCGTTGGACAATTCACAACACAAACTGAAATGCCTTCTTTTTCGAGTTGTTGTGCAGCGACAAGAGCTTCGTAAACTAAGGCACCACAAGCAATAACGGTGGCGTCGTTTCCTTCGCGGAAGATCTGTGCTTTTCCAATGGCGAAAGGCGTTTCTTCTTGAGTAATAACAGGCATTTTTTCCCGTCCAAATCGTAAGTAAACAGGCCCTCGGATCTGGGCTGCTGCCTGG
>DATDWO010000033.1:0-5408 GCA_035289665.1 Candidatus Nanoarchaeia archaeon | reverse complement strand
TGAATGTCTCTTTTTTGAATTCGAAACGCCTCATATTAGTATATAATAGTATATACTAAGTATATAAAGATTTCGCTACTACAGGCCCCACAATTTTATCGACGAGAACTAATTATTCATCGACGAAGCTTTCCACGTACAAATCAGGCGGTTCAAGTATTTGCGGCATCACTCCAGATGGGGGGTGCGCAGGTGATTGTAAACCCGGAACGGGGACGTGTAATGGAAAGGGCGACACCTGTGCGTGTTCTTAACATTTAATTTTTTTATCTTTTATTTTTGTATTTGTTTAGCATTCTGAGGTGAAAACTCCTTCGATTAAGGTGTACGTTCGTTGTGGGGGGGTGCCCCATGCGGGGAAACAGAACTTTGGATGGAAATAGGAAGAGTTTTCAAGATGCTAAACAAATGTCATTTTCTCATACCTTATCAAAGTCTTTAGCTAGTTGATTGATGAAATCCTCCGTCTCAGAGGCTTCTTTGGTTTTTGCAGGGGTCTTTTTGTGTTTTTTGGCGTCTTTTTTCTCGCTTCCCACGTGTTCTTCAATGACTACCTCGGGCTGTTTTCCAGCTTCTTCCATAATGATTTCTTCGGGTTGAGTGTTTTCTTGGAATTCATACTGTACTTCCTTGCTGTCCACTTCTTTGGCTTCTATGGTTTCTTCTTCCAGTTCTAGTTTGGGTGGGGCTGATTTATGAGGGGCAGGTTTGGTTTCGTCTATTTTTTCTTCTTCAAAGGGGTCGAGGGCAATTTCGTCGGGGAGTTCTTGGATTGGAGTACTCGTTGAATTCAGGGTTGGGTTTTGAGGAGTGTTTAATTCAAAGGTCATCTCGGCAGGAGCATCAGGTATTACCTGTTCCCGTGCGTATTCTTCATCGCTCATGAATCGGATGTTGAAGAAGCCTTTGGGTTTCTTGGCTCTTTTTTGTTCAGTAAGTTGTTGCAGGACTTGTTCAAGGTAACCTTTATCAAGGGATAATTGCAGGGCTTTTTCCCGGCAGAGTTTCAATAATAATGTGGGGTTACGGCTGCTTTTTTCATAAAGTTGTTGGAAGTGTTCTTTATTGAACGGGTGCAAGCCCAATCCGCCGGCTCGTTCAATACGTTTTTGTATGAACTGAGCGGCATGTTCCACGGTTAATCCTTTAAGGTTGATTTTGAGGGTGTCTTTTTGCCCAATTAAGATTGCTTCAGCAAGTTCATTTTTAGTGCCGGCAAGGGTGATTTGGATGTTGAGGCCATTGTATAAATGCTTGAATAGCCCTAAATACTTGGGGGGTAATGGGTTGGTCTCATCAATAAGCAGGAAAAGCGTTCGAGGGTGTATCTTCTTGGCTAAGTAAGGCGCAAGTTGTTCAAGGGTGAGTTTTCTTTCAGGGTGGGTCAGTTTGGAAAGTCCAGTCAATACAGGCTCCGTCAAGGTCTTGATCAAGTCCTGCTCCGTTTTAAGGTCGTTCGTCTTTAAGTACCAGACGACGTATTTTTTGTTGTGCGGCGCAAGTTGTTCTTGGAGCCATTTGAGCAGAATCGTCTTTCCAAAGCCTTTTTCACCTTGTACAATGCCAAAAGGTTGTTTTTCAAGGACAAACAAGTTCAGTTTTTTCTTTTCTTCCACGTAGCCGCATAGGTAGTCGTCGATGGGGTGGATGATTTCATCTTCGAAAGGATTCACCTCAAACTTGAGGCGTTTGTACCATTCAATGAGGAAGTTGTCTTTCTCAGCCATGTATAGATAGGGTAGGTTTGCTATTTATAAAGATTTATTCAACTCGCATGATTTTGTCAGCTTGAATCTCTTTTCGGTTGCCGTATTCGTTGTATTTCCCTGTAATCTCAATTCGGCTTCCAATAAGTAAATCTTTTTCTTCAGGCAGAACTGCGGTTATAAGGCAGCTTTGGTTGAGGGTTAAGTAGGTTTGGTTGTTTTTTGTCCAACTCTTTTCAACAATGCCCTGTGTCCTAACCAGTTTCCCAGAGTCTTGGGCACCCCACTCACCGCCCGTCTCAAGAGGTGGAAGGAGGATTTGTTGGAGGAAATACAGGGCAAGGATGCCCAGTAGGCTCAGTCCCAGTGCAGCTCGAAGGAGAGTATTGTCTTGCATGACAACCGAATTTCATCAGTGTTTTTTAAGTCGATTCAGAAAAAACCGAAGATTTATCGTTCAAAGCTTTGTTTTTTCGTTGTTATCGGAAGTTAATCGGAAAAAGTGAAAAATTAATGGAGGTGTAGGAAGCGGTTGATGATCTTAGCCAATGTTCTCGGTCGTTGATTAGGAATATAATGGTTGGCTTTTTCTAGGGTTACAATCAGGTGGGGTTTGAGTATCTTTTTATTTCGAATGCGTTCCAGTTGCTCGTACGGGTATTGGTATAGTTTGACAAGCAGGTCTTGTTTGCCATAAATCAGTAGCGTGGGTTTTTGGAGTTGGGGGATTCGGAAGGGTTTTCGAAGAACGTCGTATCCGGCGTTGAGCCAGCTATGAAGGGGTGCAAGTCGCAAAAGTTCCTTTGTAGTTGGAATGGTGTGTAGGATGCGTTGTAGGAATTCACGAGGTCTAGCGTGGTGGAGAAGGTATCGGAAGATCTTTTTAGTCCAGTTTTTGAGTAAGGAGATGCGGGGGATAAGGGGGGGTGCGATTAAGATGAGTTTTTGGGCGCTGAATCCTTCTTGGATCAATTGCAGGGCTAAGTACGCTCCAAGGCTTTGTCCGACTAAGATGGGGTTTTGCAGGCCATGTTTGCGAGTAAACTCTTTGATGAGTTGGGTATAATGCTGGATTTTGTGCTCGCCATAAGTGGGTAGTTGAAGGGCCCAGCACTTATATTTAGAGGATATATGGGGTAAAACTCCTTTCCAGATGCTTAAATCAGTATTAAGGCCGTGTAAGAACAGTATGGGTCTTTTTCCTCGTCCATGGGAAGCATAGGGAAGCCTAGGTCTAGAAACAGCATCCACACTGGTTTTTAGGTTGTTCACGCCTTTATATTAAGATCTCTAGGCTTTTAAACATTATGGATTGGGGGTGCACAAGGTGTCATATCTTTCTTTGATCTCAAGAATGTCTGCAAAGGTGTGTAAACAGGGGTGCTTTGGAAGTCCGTCGTGCGCCGCTTCAAAGATCCATGTTTCGTGGGGAATGTAAGCGACATTCAATCCGGCCTCCAAGGCAGGCAATACATCACTGCGAATAGAGTTTCCAACTTTCCAGGCGTTTCTTGCTTCTTGGCCGTCCAGAAGCCTTAGAAAAAGGGCTGCGTCTTTTTCAGGTACGACGTGGATGTGATCGCCAAACCATCGTTTCATCTCGGTGGCTTCAATTTTGGGTTGTTGAGGGCGAGGATCACCTTTGGTGACAAGAATAAGGTGATCCTCTTGAGAGAGTAGAAAATCCAGGGTTTCAGCAGCTCCGGGAAGAAGGCCTCGTTCTCTAGCTCGTGTAGGGTTGTAAACACTCATCCCAATTTCATAAGCCTGTGTTAAGTGTTCTTCTGAAAAAGGAAATCCAATTTTTTGGCAGATGGTTTGAAAGGCGTTTCGAAAAGCAGTGGGAAATCGTTCCATAGTGAATCCCATGAAAGGTACAAGACCTTGGTCAATGCCTTCATAGGTACTCATGATGAGGGAAGCTTGGGGGGCTTTTCGTCCGAGCGTTTTAATGGTCCATTGTACAAAGTCAAGTTGGGCCTGAGAATAATCTTCGCAGCAAGGTACCAGTGTATCATCATAGTCAAACAGCCAGGTTAGGTTCATTTCGAGTGGGGGTAAGAGGGGGTTAAATAAAGTTTCGCCGAAAGAGCTAACTTTAAAAAGGCTTTATATATTCACTCAGCATGGCTTCTGATTTTAAGTTCAAGACCACGAAGGACATTCAGATTTCAGACCGTCTCGTGGATCAGGTGCTGGGCCAAGAAGACGCGGTGAATGTCATTAAGAAGGCTTCAGAGCAGCGTCGTCATGTTCTTTTGATTGGCGAGCCTGGCACCGGAAAAAGTATGTTAGGTCTCGCCTTAGCCGAACTCCTTCCGAAGGAAAAATTAGTCGACGTTCTTGCTTATCCCAATCCGAACGATGAGCACGCGCCATTGATCAAAACCTTGCCGGCAGGTAAGGGTCGTGAGGTGGTGATGCAGTCTCGTTTCCAGTCTGCAAGTCTGTTTAGGAATCAGAATGTGTTGATGTTCATCATTGCGATTTTTGCCATGCTCGTGCCTTGGTGGGTCCGCGAAAAATACAATAGCGATGTGATGTTTGCTGCTTTCTTTTTAGGGGGTATGATTTTCTTGGCGGCGTTCGTCATTTTCTTGAACATTGGGAAAAAGATGAATGGCAAAGTCCTTTATCCTAGGTTAATCGTGGATAATTTCAATCGAAAAACCGCTGCCTTTTATGACGCAACCGGTGCTCATGCCGGTGCATTATTAGGCGACATCCTTCATGACCCTTTCCAGACAGGTGGGTTAGGTACGCCCGCCCACGAGCGAGTGGTAGCGGGTATGATCCATAAGGCACACATGGGTGTGTTATTTGTGGACGAAATAGCTACGCTGCAACCCAGCACTCAGCAGGAGCTTTTAACCTCATTACAGGAGGGTAAGTTTTCCATTACTGGGCAATCGGAGCGCTCAGCAGGTGCCATGGTACGCACAGAGCCGGTTCCGTGCAATTTTGTTTTAGTCGCAGCAGGAAACGTGGAGACAGTCAAGCACATGCATCCAGCGCTTCGTTCTAGAATCCGTGGGTATGGTTATGAAGTGTTCATGAAGGACACCATTGAAGACACTCCGGAGAATCGTAAGAAGCTTTCAATCTTTGTGGCGCAGGAAGTAAAAAAAGACAAAAAAATCCCTCATTTTACTAAGGAAGCAGTGGATTACATGATCGAAGAAGCTCGTCGAAGAGCGAACCGAAAAGGCCATTTAACCTTGAGATTAAGAGAACTAGGCGGACTCATCCGGGCAGCGGGGGATGTCGCCGTAGAGCAAAAGGCTGCTTTTGTGGAAAAAAAGCACATCTTGGCCGCGAAGAAAATCGCTCGAGGTCTTGAGGAGCAGATTGCGGATAAGTTCATCGAGCAGAAAAAACAGTATGAGATCATTGTGGTTTCAGGTAAGAAGGTCGGCAGGGTGAATGGCTTGGCTGTGATCGGTTCAGGTAGTAGTTATTCAGGCATTGTCTTGCCGATTGAGGCGGAAATAACGCCGGGTGGAAAGGACAGTCAGATTATAGCAACAGGTAAACTCGGAGAAATTGCAAAGGAAGCAATCATTAATGTGTCGGCCATCGTGAAGAAATTTTTCGGTTTGGACATCAAGGGGAAGTACGATATTTATGTTCAGTTCTTGCAAACCTATGAAGGGGTGGAAGGTGACAGTGCAAGCATTGCCGTCGCTACAAGCATCATCAGTG
>DATDWO010000032.1:0-16795 GCA_035289665.1 Candidatus Nanoarchaeia archaeon | reverse complement strand
ATCGCTGCTAAAGTACCGATGATAATCGCTAAAAATATATAAACCCAAATTAAGGTTGTAGAAGAATAAAGAGGTGGGTTGAATGGGACTCGATACTGTAATTTTAGCGATTATCATCGGTACTTTAGCAGCGATTGTCTACAGTTTGCGCATTTTGGTGCTTTTGGAGCGCCGAATCAGCCGCATTGACAAGCACATCGAGTTGATGACGATGTCTGTGCTGCGGGAAGAGCATAAAATCGAGCAGGAGGAGCAGCACTTGATGAGCATGACTTCTCGAAGGTCCGCTCGTCCGGCGCGCAGAAAAAAGCGACGTTGATCAAGCATGTATCCTTAAAGCACGGCTGGTATTATTTTTATCGCCTACACACAACGAAGTTAGATCAGTTGTGTGGGAATGGTTTTTCTAAATTGCACCAGTATTTAGAAGCTACATTCAAGCAATGCCCGAATGAGTTTTTTGAAAAGGGCCCGAGAAGCAGCAAGTTAAGGATGGACTTAGGAATCAAACCAACAGAGATCAAACATCATGAAGTCTGTCAGTTAGCCGAGCAAGGCCTTGCAACCGCTCATTATGGTACGGCACACAGCAATGTGCAGATGTTCATGCTGCAAAACGACAGCACTAGCATTGGCATGGAAATCCCGATTTGGCTCCATCCGAAGGAATGGAATCGTTTCGAAAAAACATTTGAAAGCAAAGACCCTCTTTCCGGCCATATCGATGTTCTTCGCATTGAAGGCGACAAGGTGTGGGTGTGGGATTTCAAGCCAAATGCTGACAAGGAAAAATACGCCACCACGCAGACCTTCTTCTATGCCTTCATGCTCTCTCAGCGTTCAGGCATTCCACTGGATAAGTTCATGTGCGGCTATTTCGATGAAAAGACGAGTTTTGTGTTTAAGCCGGAATTGAAATGGATAGATAAAAGTTTATAAAAAAGAGCGATTTCACCTTATTATGGCTTCACCAGGAGCATGGGAAAGTGTAAAAGTTAGATTAACCAAGTCAGGTCGAGGAATCGTCAGTCATTTTGTCAGTCAATTGGACGATGAAGAGATTCTGGAAGCAACGGCAGATCAAGTCCTTACTAGTTTAGATCAGGTTGCGGGAATTGACGTGGAATCAGAGGAAAATGGCAAAAAAACACGAATTGTGGATGAAAGTACAAGAGAAGAGCTATACTCTATCTATGTGAGAAACCATGGCGAAGGAAGAAAAGACGTATGTATTCAACCAACAAACAAGGAGGCAAGAAAGTATTTGAGACAAATGTTTAGAGATGAGTAAAATTCTTGCAAGATTCCATCAAAAGATCAAAACATTTATATATCAACTTAATATCTATACATACAAACATTATATTTAAACATGCAACTCCAACAATTCAACCCAACCTTGAAAACTCTTCGTACTGTAGAGGCAAAGCTCAAAGAGCTCGGCGCCGTCAAAAGCATTAATGAATTGAAAGAAGAGTTAAGTAATAAAATATCGCACCAAACCATTAAAGAGTGCCTAATCTACTTAGAAGAGAAAAAGGTCATCATTACTTCCATTAGTGGAGGGGTTGCATACGCACCACCACGTGACCTGTCTCGAGTAAAAAATCGCGGGATCACATTATAATTCCGAAAACTTTCCGCTTTTTCCAAGCAAGGTTATTTATTCTACAACAAAACCCACAGTAAGATGAAAGCCATCTTAAGATTAATTTGCCAAGCAGCAGAAAAATACGAAGAACTAATCTCACAGAAGAATAAAGAGAGTTATCTGCTCCTGAAAAAATTAGATTTTTTCAAGGAATTAATAAAAAAAGATGAATCTTATGGCGAACCTATTAGAAAAAATAATTTAACTAAGAACAGAAAATTATTGAATATGTTCTTTCAACGTTATGATTATAGAGAATTATACAATTTAGATAACTGTTACTGTTGCGATCTTACTCGCACAGAATGGAGGATGCTTTATACGTTAATGAAAGATAAGAATGAAGATATCTTATACATCCTCTGCTTCATGATCATCGACCATAAAACATATGAAAAATATTTTACGTAAGCACAATGTTTTTAAGGAGGTACTCATCTCGAACATGTAATGAAGGCGTTACAAGAAATCTGGCCTAAGTTCTTGCAGCTATTGTGGATTCCCATTCTAGCTATTTTTGAATACGTCCGATACGAATACGATATAATGGCCGGTTTCCGTTTCTTGTTCTTGCTGGCCGTAATTTTAATCATCTATGATTACCTACAAACAAAGAAGCACTTTCAATTATTCCAGCATATAGCCGGGCATACTTCAGCCACCACAACGTTAATGGGGATTTCAATCGTTTTAGCAGCACTGGATTATGACCTTGCAAAAGCTTCGATCCTAATGATGGTGCTTGGAGACCTGTTCGCAGGGGTCGTTCGTAGAACCTTGGTCAAGGAAAAGTCAGACTATTGGAAGAGTTTTGCAGCGTGTTTCATTGGGTGTCTCATCGCTGGGTTCTTAGTGTTAAGCAATCCGGCATTCGTCTTGATCATGGCCCTGGTTGCTTCCTGGGTGGAAGCCAAGATCTTTGTGTTGGATGACAATCTATTCATGGTGCTTTTGGCAGGTTTGACAGGTCAGATCCTTCGATTTCTAGCCATGTAACACTACTATATAATAGTAAATATGGCAATATTTATAAAAAGGCAATCTCTTCTAGAACCTATGAGAATCGTAAAACCTCTACTTATAGCGAGTTTAGGGCTTATAACTGCTGGCTGCTTGGATGATCGAGTCGAAAAAGCAAGGCCGACCCCTCGAGCCCAAATATGTCCTGCACCCCCTGTTTGCCCTGCGCCTCCTGTCTGTCCTCAACCCTCAACTATTTACGTAGAAAAAGTTTGCCCAGAGAGCAACAACAGCAGATTGAACCTTCAACCACGAGAACATTCTACTTTTTTGATGTATACCATGATGCCTGACAAGGGAGAGATCAAGTGGGAAATCGATCGAAATGCTTACTTCACATATGCTTCGCAGCCACACAACATAAGCTCTCCTCGGGACCTTCTAAGGTTTGTAACTCCCCAAGATCCTTACATTCAAAAATTAGCTTCCTGGCTTGCGGAAGGAGCGCGTTCAAAGGAAGAGACCGCACAAACAATTCTGAATTTTGTTCACTCTCAGATTTACGTACGGGAACCCCCCAATCAAAATTATGTAAAATATCCTTTAGAAACACTAGTGGACCATGGAGGAGATTGTGAAGACCTATCTTTATTATCTATATCATTAATGAGAGCGGCCCGAATAGATGCAGCATTGATATGGTTTGATTCACAACCAAGAAAAGATAATGGGCATATAGGGATTGGTGTAAGCGGCACATTTCAGGGCGCCGCGTGGAAAGCAGAAGGGAGAAATTATTTCTACGCTGAAACCACCGGCACAGAATGGTCATCCCATCCTTCTAATTGGAGAATAGGAGATCTTCCTTCAGAGAGCAATCGATCTGCTAAAATAATTGTGGTTCCATAAGCTTCTCAAAGTCCAATCTTAATAAATAGCCGCAAGTCGCTCAAACGGACACCCTTTTTCTTCGCATAATTTCTTTGTTAGCACATAACTAGAAGGGGTCTGCTCAAGTTCCTTCGTGCGCAAAAAGCACCAAGGTATCCTCAAAAACTTGACGGCCACCCAAGCCTCAACGCCAGTCTTAGCAGCATACTCGTTCAGTTCGTCAATTTCAATACGGGGAAAGTACTTCTTCTCGTCATTCGTAGCTTTCACCTCAATTGCCAAAATTCGTCCTTTGCAACCCACAATCAAATCAGGGCTTGGGCGTTGACTGCTTCCGCTGCCCGCAATGCGATGCGCCGTCCAACCGGCTTCCCAGAATTTATGGATCAGTTCACGCTCAGCCGCGCTGCCTTTGCTTTTTCGTCGAGAAGGAGGGATGCCCATTTAGATGACCTCCAAGTTAAGTTCTTTGATGTGTTGAAAGGATTTATCATAAGTAACAAGACTCATATTGTTTTCATAAGCGATAGCGGCTATAAGTAAGTCAGCAAAAGAGAACACTTTTCCTTTAGGACTATATTTGTCTCTGAATATGGCCATAATCTTAGCGGTGCGTTGAGTGGTGTGAAGCACGGGGAACTGGGAGAGGAATACCATCTCTTTATGTCGACTTCGCTCCGACTTATTCCGAAGCCCATATAAAAATTCTGCTTCAGTCGGAAAAGCTATGAAGTATTCTGACAGGTATTTTTGGCTTAGGATCGCCATTTTTTGGAAGGTTTTTTCATGCTTCCTGCTTAGATCGATTAAGATAGAAGTGTCAAGAACGAGCATGCTACACCAAGTCTTTTCTCATGGCACGAGCACGCTTGATCATGTCTTCAGCTTCATGATCAGATATCAGCTTAGGCATAGACAAAAGTCGTTCCCAAGTCATGGGGGACTGGTTCTTGTGTACAAGGCGACTAAAAAACTTTCCCATATTCATTTTATGTTGTTTAGCCATTTTCCGAAAGGTTTCCCAATCCTCCTCTTTCACTCCTTTGATCGTTTTGACGGTTTCCATAAAAGTAATAAAGTAATACTTCTATTTAAATGTTTCGAGAAGAGCAAATAACTGATTAACATCTGAAATTACATGTCGAACGCCGAGTTTCTTCGTCTGTTTTCGGTCGAACACCCCCGTGAGAACGGCAACAAAAGGAACTCCAGCGCGTTTCGCCGATAGGTAATCTCTAGGTGCATCTCCAATATAGATGGCCTCAGAAGGTTTGACGTGAAGTTTACTCAAGGCACGCAAAAGCAAGTCCGGCGCAGGCTTTCCATGTCGAACATCGTCTGCACAGCTCAGGTAGTCAAAATAAAGATTTAGTCCTAACTCATTGCGTAAGTAACGAAGGGTTTTGCGCGGAGCGCCGGTACACAAACCTAAGGAATACTTCCGCCCAAGGTTTCGCAGCATAGGCCGCACGCCAAAAATGAGCTGTATGTTGCGATAAAAAGAGGGGGTTAACACTTCTTTATGATAAGCACGATGCAAGGGATTAAACTGCTTTTTAGAAGCAAAGTGGTGAAGCAAGGCCTGGTGCTCCTCTCCAAAATGAGCAAGAAGAGCTTTTTCTTTGATGCGAATTCCATATCGCTTAAAGAGGGCAAGGTAGGCTTTCACATAAAGCGCATTGCTTTTCGCAAGCACACCATCGAAGTCAAAGAGAATGGCTTTGATCATCTCAGCTTATAAAAACAGGAGAACTTAAAGGTTTCTATTGATTGATCTCATACACCAAGTTAACACTCGTCTGCACGTCCACTTTGCCTGGAGTGATCGGGCTAGGGGCTGCTTCAGCAGCAACATCCATTGCTTTATTGGCGGCAAAACGGTAGTCAGAATAGTAAGGAGTGTATCCTCCAGATTCAGAGGCACTTAAGACTTTTCCAAGGCGAATGCCTAGGCTGTCTGCAATGGCTTCTGCTTTTTCTTTGGCTTTCTTGGAAGCGATCTTAAGAGCCTCCCCTTTGACTTGGATTTCTTTTTGTTTGCTAAGACCAAAGACAACATTATCAACCGAGTTGGCACCGGCTTTGACGGCGTCGTCAACCATTTCACCGAGCTTATCTAAGTCCTTGACCGTAACCTTGAATGCATGTGTCACCGTATAACCTCGGATTTGGTAGGTTTCAACCGTATTGGGGTCTTTGGGGGGGATGTAAACCCGTTCGGGGTTCACATTGTAACTGCTGGTTTCAATGTCTTCTTCCTTTAAGCCATTGTTTAAGAAGGTATCTTTTACTTTGTTTGCTAAGGCCTTATTATAAGTTTGAGCTTCACTCGCTATTTTTCCTTGGGTAACAATTTGAACATACGCAGTAGCTTGGTCAGGACTGGTGGTAATTTCACCTTCTCCGCTGCTTGAGATTTGAGGAATTTGCTGATTCGGGTTGACTTGCATGGTGCAAGCAGCTAAGAGTAAAAAAGCGATTGCGGTAAATAGCAGGTAGAGTCGCATAATTTTTGGAGATCAAATGAATTTATAAGTTTTGTGGATTATTAAATCGCTCGTTTAATCAATATCGTTTTCTTCGCCGTGTTTGAGTAACCATACCATAACTCTACAACAAGGGGCGTTTGATAGGCGCTTTTGATCGGACCGAAGGGGATGTCATAGCTGCAAGTGATTTCACCTTCTCCTTTTTCATTCAATCGTATGAAGTCGTTAGGGCTGCATTTCAATCGCCTTGGATCGCCTGAAACCCGAACGTCTCCAATCCATACAATGTTCTTGTCCGACTCGGTTGTTCGTTGGGGTGCGTAGGGACTGCATTTTTCAATGCGGCCGATGTCCCAGACTTCGCCTTTTCCTTGATTTTTGACGTGAATGGTAAACCGTGCTTGTCGAGGAGTGTTTTCTTGGTCAATTCGGGTAACCGCAACCGGAGCACCTTGTCCTTTAGTGCCCACATAGGGTTTGGGAATGCAAACTTTAGTCGCATCCGAAAAAGGTGCAGGGTCAACGCAAACAATGGGAGCCGCATGGGTTGTATACAAGTAACAGTTCGTGATCAAAAAGTCTTGGTTAACTTGATCCAGACCTTGGGGCCAATTGGCAATGTTAGCGTCAAAATCTACATACGCAATATCCCCCCCCGGGAATTCAGGGATGTTTCCAGCCAGTAAATATTCAGTGCCGAAGTTTCGCTGAAAACTGATACCGCTGAACAGCCCGATCAGAAGGCGACCACGAGTTCCATAGTCAATGTTGATGGCAAATTTGTCTCCGCCTTGAAAGCCAAATCGGCAGTCTCCTGAGATTCCTTGGCCTGAGTCGCCAGGTTGGCAGCTGACTTGTAAATCTCCATCGCCAAAAATGCTGTTGGTCAGCCCAAATTTGCTAAATATATTTTTTAGGTTGACTTCAAAGTCTCCTCTTCGATCAATGCCAAACGTCACGTCGTTGTCGCATTGAAAGATGCCTCCAAAAGTTCCGAAGCCGATGTTGCCAATGCTGATGCCGCAGGTGCCTCGAGCGCGAGTATTGGGGTTGATGCCGAATACTTGAATCATATTGGGATCATAGCCTGATAAGTAGATGCCACCTCGTGCAAAGCTACTGCCGGTGTTCGCAACGCGAACATTCACATGAAACCGATTGTCCGGTGTATCAGAGTAGTAATAGAGCTTAGCAGGGGGGTTGCCTTTATCGGCAAACCCGATGTCGATGCCTTTGATGCCTTCAAAGTATTTGCGCTCTTCTGGAGGGGGTGGTGCGCCGCCCAGGGTGCAAGAAATCATAAGTAAAACCAGGGCCAGTAAAAAGATGGCGATCGTCCTCTTTTTCATCAAAGGATTCCTAGGGAGCTCGATATATAAAGTTTACTAGTAATATCGTCTATGGACTCTACTTTGCAAGAACAGGAATACGCCGCCAAGTATACAAAGAATGCCCACCACAGTGAGATAGGTTGGGTTGGCCGCATCGAATTCAAGAGGCACAAATTGAAGAGAGGTATTAAGGGAGAAAAGACCAACCAGCACGAGGCCAAGGGCAATTAAAAATGTAAAGGAATTGCTTTGGTTATTGCCACTAGGATAATACGACATTTCCAACTTATACTAAATCTAGTTTATATATTTTTTGTATGGAAGGGACGCAAGTCGAGCCTATCAAAAGAGTACGTGGAAAGCTAAGTCGATAAGTGAAAACCTTCCGACGAGAAAAAAAGAGCCGTATTTTCATCAAGCATTTTCGTGTAAAATCGCTCTCGTCCACAAGCCCTTTTTTAGGAAATCTATTTTTGCAGTTTCCCAGAGGCATCCTCCTCTAAGCTTTCCACGTACTCAAAAGAGCAACCTTTAAAAACCACCTTCTTGTCCAGAGGTTTATGGCAGTCGTTGGTTTCAGCTTTACAAAGATGATCGCAGAGCGTAAGAAGCTGATTAAGGGTAAGATTACGATCAACAACACAGTAAACCTATTGGAAGTGGAAGAGAACGAACTCCCCGTAGAAGCAAAAGGGAAAAGTCTAAAATTGATGTTTAGTTTCTCAACAAAATATGAGCCTGATGGTGGCTTGATCGAATTAAATGGGGAAGTCATTTTCTTGGATGAAGAAAAAAAAGTAAAGGAAGCTTTGAAGCAGTGGAAAGCCACCAAAAACTTGCCGAGTGACATGACGGAAGAGATTTTGAACAACGTCTTAGCCAAGTGCCATATTCAAGCGGTCGTTTTGAGTCGGGACATCAACCTACCCCCTCCCGTCGCCATCCCCAAGATTGGCATTGCGGCAGTCCCGGAAACGACCCTAGCCGATTCTAAGAAGAAAGGTTAAATTATTCTTGAATGAACTGAAAAGGTCGAGTCTCTACAGCAAACTGTGCTCTTACAAAAATCTTGAACGTGCTTATCAGAAGGCTCGGAAAGGAAAAACGCTCAAACCGTACGTCATTGAATTCGAGAAAAACTTGAAAAGGAATCTTCTTGCGCTCCAGGCAGAATTGACTTTTCACACATATCATCCAAGACCTTTGAAGATTTTCATCCTTCGCGATCCTAAGACTAGAAGGATCAGCAAATCAGATTTTAGGGATAGGGCTGTTCACCATGCGATCTGTAACATCATCGAACCTTTCTTTGACAAAATCTTCATTTGCGACAATTACGCTAACCGGAAAAGAAAAGGCAGTTTCAAAGCCATCGAGCGCTTCGACCACTTCAAGCGAAAAGTATCAAAGAATAACACTCGTACTTGCTACGTGCTCAAAGCCGACATCAAACACTACTTCGACACCGTAGACCATAAAATTCTTCTATCCTTGCTTGGTAAGAGAATAGAGGACGAAAGAGTACTATGGCTTATCAGCCGAATTCTGAAAAATCATCATGTCGAGCGAGAAGGTAAAGGCATGCCTCTTGGTAATCTTACCAGCCAATTCTTCGCTAATGTTTACTTAAATGATCTGGATCAGTTCGTCAAGCATGAATTGAAAGCAAAGCATTACATTCGTTATGTGGACGATTTTGTTATTCTATCTTCGAAGAAAAGTGAGCTGGAAGCCTACAAGAAGAAAATCGATGAGTTTTTGCAAGCCAAACTCTTATTAGAGCTTCACTCGGATAAGTCTAAAGTCCTAAAACTGAATACCGGCATCAGTTTCCTCGGTTTTAGGCTCTTCTACCATAGTAAGCTCATTCGGAAAAAGAGCCTTAACAAATTCCAGCGAAAATTCAGACAGTTAAAAGAAGCTTACAAGACCAATAAAGTTTATGACCTTAAAGTTGTCTAACCGAAAAGCCGGCACTTAAGACGTTACTCAACAAAAGTCCAAGAAATCAGAAGGTTTATAAACTTAAATTCTATCCATCTTATTCATGAAGAAAAAGAAGCTATCGGAAAAGGAATGGGATAAGAAGTTTAAAGAAATTCAAGCCAACCCCCAATTTCAAAAAGACGTAGATGCGTTCATTAAAGCGACTACTTCTACTTCTTTCTAAACATCTCCAACAAGTTTTCATAATCCAAAAAATTCGGTGTCCTATAGCGCCACAGCCGATTCACTTTATTATATACCAACTGCGCTCTTTCACTAAGTAACGTCTTTTGGTCCCCTGAACAAACCACATCCAGGTTGTTAAGAGTAGCACATGCGACAACCAGGAAATCAACACCGATTTCGCTCCAGCTTCGCAAGCCTTTAACCTCACGATACTGCTTATAATATCCCTTCCCAAAATTAACAATTCTATCTGAGTTTGAAAGAATATGCCCTTCCGTTATCCAATCATACAACTCCAACAAAGCAATGCGCGACTGCCTAGCGACCTCCTTATCTTTTGGTATGTCTCTTAGCTCTTTCCGTACAGGTTGAAAGCCATAAACAATGAAACCTTTGTCATTTCTGATCCGATGCTTTAGCTCTATCGCATCATTTTCTTTTGAGAGAAAGCCATATATATTCGTGTCAAAAGTAACCCGCAACATGATCAAATACTGCAAAAAGGCTATATAACTCTTTCGCCTATAATAACACGCCAAAGCCGCAGGACCCAATAAGTTTATGAATCAGGCTTTTTTCATTTTCTTTGTCCCAGCTGCCCCATCTCTAATATGGAGCTTTGGAGTAGCTTGGAACTACACGCCTTTTCACTACGGCCATTCTAATGGCTATAAAATACAGCCTCAACACGACGAATTCGCAAGAATTCGTGTGCAAAGGAATCTCAAGGATTCCTTGCACCAGAAATCTGTAGATTTCTGTGTGCCAACGACAACAACAACCTAGACAACAATAACGGCCGTTTGGTTGGAATAGTCAAGCTAAACGCTGGGACACTCTTTATTTTCCACAGAAATCAGAATATCTTTTGTTTCTTCATCATTCCTCACAAAACTATATAAATCTTCATCAAATTAGCACGTTCAATGGCGAAGGATCTTAAGCTGAAAGTGGCTGAAGCCGTTCAGGATGATATCAATAAAGGGATTGTTCGTATAGATAGTAATTTCATGCGAGAGATTGACATCAAGCCTGGCAACATTGTAGAAATCAAGGGGGAGCGCAGTACGGTGGGCATTGCCGACCGAGCCCTTCCAGGGGACATCGGCCTAAATATAATCCGTATGGATCCCTTGATTAGAAGAAACGCAAAGACTACCATTGGAGAGTTGGTCACAATCAAAAAGGCGGAAGTAAAGGAAGCCAAAAAAGTCATCATCGCCCCGGCTAGAAAGGGGATCATGATCCGCGCAAACCCTAGTATTTTCAAGCAGGGGCTTTTAGGTCGCGCGGTGAAAAAGGGAGACTTGGTCTCGCTAGGGGGCGCACGTCGTCGTCGAACAACGTTATCAGACAATCCTTTCTTTGAAGATATGTTCAGTATGTTGGACGATACCATGTTGGGCTTCGGCTTGGGCGATCTGAAATTTGTGGTAGTAGATGCGCAGCCTGCTCCAATTGTTCTCATTACAGATCAGACCAAAGTGGATTTCAATCCAGAAGCAGTGGAGTTTGAGGAAGAAAAAGTCATTGACATCACGTATGAAGACATTGGGGGCTTAAAAGAAGAATTGAAAAAAGTTAGAGAAATGGTTGAGCTCCCGCTAAAACATCCAGAGCTTTTCGAGCGCCTGGGCATCGAAGCACCAAAAGGAGTCTTGCTGCACGGTCCACCCGGTACAGGTAAAACCTTACTCGCTAAGGCCGTCGCAAACGAAACCGATGCCAATTTCATCTTGATCAACGGCCCAGAGATTATGTCAAAATATTATGGACAGAGCGAGGAAAACCTTCGTAAAAAGTTTGAGGAGGCGCAGAAGAACGCGCCCAGCATCATTTTCATCGACGAGATTGACGCCATTGCCTCCAAGCGAGAAGAAGCCCGTGGCGAAGTGGAACGACGAGTCGTGGCGCAACTCTTGGCCATCATGGACGGCTTAAAGTCGCGAGGAAAAGTGATTGTCATTGCAGCCACAAACATTCCAAATTCTTTGGACCCAGCACTACGCCGTCCGGGTCGCTTCGATCGAGAAATTGAGATTGGGGTTCCTTCAAAAGAGGGGCGTTTAACGATTCTAAAGATTCATACGCGGAACATGCCGCTGGCAAAGAACGTGAGTTTGAAGAGGCTCGCGGAAATCACACACGGCTTTGTTGGAGCAGATCTAGCATCCCTTGCTAAAGAAGCAGCCATGGTGGTTTTACGCCGTGTAATTCCAGATTTAAATTTGAAAGAGGACGCAGAGATTTCAAATGAGATTTTGGAGAAGCTGAAGATTTCAGCGGAAGACTTCTGGGAGGCACTGAAAGTGGTTCGTCCAAGTGCCATGCGAGAAGTCTTGGTCGAAGTTCCAAATGTCAGATGGGATGATATTGGTGGTCTAGCAGGGTTAAAACAGGAGTTAATTGAAGCTGTTGAGTGGCCATTGAAACATAAAGAGGCCTTCCAGCGCATGGGAGTAAACCCTCCAAAAGGAGTGTTGATCTATGGCCCTCCCGGTACGGGTAAGACGCTTCTTGCAAAGGCCGTAGCAAACGAATCCGAAGCGAATTTCATCTTAGTGAAAGGGCCGGAGATGTTGAGTAAATGGGTGGGAGAGTCTGAAAAGGCCGTGCGAAAAATCTTTGAAAAGGCTCGTCAAACCAGCCCCACGATTATTTTCTTTGATGAAATCGACGCCATCGCTCCGCGAAGAGGCGAAAGCGGCGACAGTTTCGTGACCGAACGCGTGGTCAATCAGTTATTGACGGAAATGGATGGCCTGCAAGAGCTCACCGATGTGGTCATCATCGCCGCAACCAACCGGCCGGACATTTTAGACACCGCTCTCTTACGCCCAGGCCGTTTCGATCGCATCATCATGGCCCCCGTCCCAGACACAAAGGCTCGGGAGGATATTTTCAAGATTCATATGAAAAAGATGCCGCTTGATCCGGATGTGGATATGAAAGAATTGCTGGCCAAAACAGAGGGGTATGTAGGAGCGGACATTGAAAGCATCTGCCGGGAAGCCGCCATTCTTGCTTTAAGAGAGAGCATGGATTCGAAAATCGTCAAGATGGAGCATTTCAAGAAGGCGTTGAATAAGGTGCGTCCAAGCGTAACCAAAGACATTGAAAAGGCTTACGTGGATATGGAAAAGCACTTCCGCTCAGCACGAAGTGAAGAAATGAAGGAAGAAAAACCGAGTTATTATGGGTAATTCTGGGTAATTTTACATACAAAAGGGCAATGCTTAAAAAAAAGATTCAGATCCAAGAGTGTGAAATGATGTCAGAAGGTGAAGTGCGTATTGAAAGGTTAAATAATGGAGTTAAAGTCATAGAACAAATCGGGTCAAGATTAAAAGGTTTTACGATAGTAGCAGGAATCCCTGCAGGGGAATGCTTTGATCCCTTAGGAAAAGCAGGGCTTGGGCATTTAGGTGAACATGTTTTTTCTGGAAAAGAAGGGGGAGGGATTTACCGTTATGGAGCAGAATTAGTAAGAAGAAGGTTAGTTGGAAACGCAGCAAATGGAGAGGATTTAACATGGTTTTATATCAGTGGAGGAAGTCCTACTAAAGTTCCTGAAGCACTCGACTTGCTCTCGACCAGTTTAAAATCTCCTCCTTCAGAAGAAGAGCTGAAGATACATAAACGAATTGTACGAAGCGAATTATTAAATTATTCAGGAGATCATGATCGCAAAATAACTTGGGGGTTGGGAAGTTTATTTTCCAGGTGTGAAGACGATTTTCTTGCAGCAAATCTGAACGATTTAAGCAGCATCCGATTAGAGGACATCTTAGGGTTTCAAGAGACTTATATAAGAGGGCAATCACTCTATATAGCTATGACAGGCAATGTTCCTAATGGTTTTATGGGGATGGTTGAAGAAAGATTAGGAACGCTTCCTGCAAATGGAAGTTGTTTGCCAGAATATGTAAAACCCATCATCTGTACACCTTTTTTGAGGTATTTCGCTTTTGGTTCTGAACCGGGTGTAGCAGACATAGCCTTATGTTATGACCTACCAGTCGCTAGAGATCCAATGCAAGAGGCTAAATTAAGAGTTTTGGCAGCCGCTATAGGAGGTAGTGACTCAGGGCTTTTAGTCCAGCAATTAAGAGGAGAAGCAGGTGTGGCGTATAATCCAATAGCAACATTCGACAGGGATAGTGTAACAGGAGACAGAATAGCTATTAAATTTTTCTGCAGTACAGATGATATTGGAATTGCAATGAGTGGACTAGTGGGGGTCATGCAACGAATTAAGCAGGAAAAACTTTCAGGAGAAGCGCTGCATTTAGCAAGGCTCGAAGCAAAATCAGATCTGCGACATTTTCTAAAAGACGATGGAAGGGGTGTGATGATGATCGAGCACGCTTTATGGGGGAGGGCTTTACCAGCAGAGCTAGCAAGGAACATAGGAAGAGTATCGGTTGACGAAGTATATGTAGCAGCAAATAATCATTTGAATGGAAATCATGCAAGCGTATTAGTGGGACCATCAGGCACAGAGCGTTATTTGAGTGATCTTCAGTTATAAGAATCTTTATAAACCGTCTTCTCGTTCCCTTCGGCCGTATGGACTCAGTTTTTAATAAGAACGTTCGCAATGCCAAGTTCGAGGAGATTCTAGGCCAGAATGAAGTAAAGGCTCAGCTTAAATCAGCGTTATTAATGGATCGTCATATTATCCTCGTCGGTCAGCCTGGGATTGGTAAAACTACCCTAGCAAAGAATGTTTCCAAGCTTCTTCCGGAAATAACAGTAAATGATTGTTCGTTTCATTGTGTTCCTTCAGAACCAGTCTGCCCTTCATGTGCAGAGGCAAAGGAGAAAAAGAAAAAGATCGCAACGAAAAAACTGTCGGGAGAGCAGTTGTTCATTCGTGTACAGGGCAGTCCGGATCTCACCGCAGAAGACTTACTAGGAGACATTGACCCGGTCAAAGCATTGAAGTTCGGCCCACTTTCCACGCAAGCATTCGCTCCTGGTAAGATTTTCAAGGCCAACCAAGGGGTCTTGTTTTTCGATGAAGTCAATCGCTGTTCTGAAAAGCTTCAAAACGCTTTGTTGCAAGTGTTGGAAGAGCGAAGAATCACCTTGGGCACGTACAGTTTTGATTTCAAGGCAGATTTTGTTTTCATTGGCACGATGAATCCAGATGATGCCTCTACAGAGCCGTTAAGCGATGTCTTCTTGGATCGGTTTGATTTCATTTACATGAACTACCCAGAAACAGTGGAAACAGAATTCGAGATTGTGAAATCCAAGGGTAAGAAATCAGCTGACTTCCCAGATCGTCTTTTATTGTCCGTGGTTAACTTCATTCGGGAGCTGCGCGCAGATAAGGGGATTGATAAAAAGCCAGGGGTTCGTGCCACGTTGGGTTTGTACGAGCGTGCTCAGTCCAATGCGCAGGTGCATGGCCGCAACACAGTTACAATCAAGGATGTTAAAGATGTATTGATCTCAGTTTTAGCGCATCGCATCAGTCTTAAACCCTCTATAAAATATCTACAGAGCCCAAGTAACTTTTTGTTGGAAAGGTTCGGGAATGTGGAAGAGGAAATGGGTGGTTCACTTTGACGAACCACAAGAAGCTTTAGCAGCTGTAACGTTTCAGAAGGCCACACAGATTGAAGAGTTAAGTGGCAAATTGGCTTCTCAAGACGACGAAGATAAGTTAATGCACACCGTTCTAGAAGGTGATAAGGAGGCGTTGGATGAAGGTAAAATCATCACAGAGAGCATCAACCAATCCTTAGGTAGTTTTACACCGGACCTGATGTTTAAGAATATGGTGAAGGATTTCAAGCAGGCTAAAAACTTGTATGGGGAAACCTTAATCCGTCTTCTCACCGGTTACGATGCTGAATACGTGAAGAAAAACATCTCCATCCCGGAGTTTCAGCGTCAGGTGAAGGGCAACATAGAGAAGAAGGTGAAAGATCTGAAAGATAAGGGCTTATTGGATAAGGAAGGCGTTGCAACCGAAAAGGCCCTCACCATCAGCTCACTAGTGTTATACTTAGAAGAACTCTCCCACTTAATCCCTAAGGGTTTCGGAGAGAAGAAAGAGAAAAAAATGGACTTATATGGGGATCGAGAGGGGATCAAAAATTATCAAAAGACGCGCTACCGAGATATCGCCATCCGGCCCAGCATCAAAACCGCCATCCGCAGACATCATGTGGAGATGGAGAAGACAGATCTGAAAATATTTGAGCGTAGAAAAAAAGGAAAGATCAGCATCATTTACGCTTTGGATGCCTCAGGCAGCATGAAAGGTCAAAAAATCAATGTAAGTAAAAAAGCAGGCATTGCGCTGGCCTTCAAGGCGATTGAGGAAAAAAACAAGGTCGGTGTAATCGTATTCGGGGATGATGTGAAGGTGGCCGTGGAACCGACTTTGGATTTCAAATCATTGCTCCATGAACTGATCCAGATCCGTGCCTCAAACCAGACCAATCTGGCCCAAACCATTCATCGCGCCATTGAATTGTTTCCAAAAACGCATGAAACCAAGCACCTCATCTTATTGACTGACGCTGTCCCAACAACAGGGGAGGATCCGATCAAGGAAACCTTACAGGCCGTCAGCCTCGCAAGAGATCATAAGATAACCATCAGCCTCATCGGGATCAAGCTGGATGAGGAGGGCTTAAAGCTCGCCCGGCAGATCATAGAAGTCGGCAACGGCCGACTCATTGGCGTCCGTAATTTAGAAGCCCTGGATCGTTTAGTCTTAGAGGATTACGATGCGATTGCTTCGGGACATTAAGAAATATTAACTACCAATTACTGCCCTCACAGATGAGAACTAATTGACATCCTTCATTTTATACTCAGCTTGGGGTTCTAGCGGCGAAGTAATTACGCCTGAAGCAGCGTCTTTTCTTTTGTGGAGGTTGGCCAGGACTTCTCGGGCTTCTTGGTAGACTCGTTTGGCAGTGTCTATTTGTTCGATAATGACTGGGTCGGTTAGTTTTGCTTGTATTTTTCTTTCTACCCAGTCAGGGTTGACTTTCATGAAGCGTCCAATTTCTCTTTTTACGTGGGGTTTGTCTAAGGTGTGACCATTTGATTGAATTCTTCTGATATAAACATTGAGTTTTCTTCCTTCTTTTGGATGTTCTTCGAGGAAGGTTCTCATAAATTCATAGTGCAAGTGTACGTGGAAAGCTTCGTCGATGAATAATTAGTTCTCGTCGATAAAATTGTGGGGCCTGTAGTAGCGAAATCTTTATATACTTAGTATATACTATTATATACTAATATGAGGCGTTTCGAATTCAAAAAAGAGACATTCA
>DATDWO010000031.1:0-6684 GCA_035289665.1 Candidatus Nanoarchaeia archaeon | reverse complement strand
AGGGGTATTCCTGAGGGAGCGGTAAAATGCTATAATCTCAGGAGGACCACCTGTGGCGAAGGCGCCTAACGAGAACGGGTCTGACGGTGAGGAACGAAAGCTAGGGGAGCAAACCGGATTAGATACCCGAGTAGTCCTAGCCGTAAACGCTGTGTACTAGATGTCGCATATTCTTCGTGAATGTGCGGTGTCGGAGCGAAGGTATTAAGTACACCGCCTGGGAAGTACGGTCGCAAGGCTGAAACTTAAAGGAATTGGCGGGAGAGCACCACAAGGGGTGCGGCGTGCGGTTCAATCTAACTCTACGCAGAGAATCTCACCAGCAGCGACGGCAGAATGAAGATCAGTCTGAAGGGCTTATCCAACGAGCCGAGAGGTATTGCATGGCCGACGTCAGCTCGTGCTGTAAAGTGTCCTCTTAAGTGAGGTAACGAGCGAGATCCACGCCTATAATTGCTAACAGGTTCTTTAGAATGACTGAGCACATTATGGGGACTGCTCCGGAAACAGAGAGGAAGGTGTGGGCCACGTTAGGTCTGTATGGTCCGAATCTGCTGGGCTACACGCGCGCAACAATGGCAAAGACAATGGGATGCAACGCCGAAAGGCGGAGCTAAACCTCGAAACTTTGTCTTAGTTTAGATTGAGGGTTGTAACTCACCCTCATGACAACGGAATCCCTAGTAATCGGTCCTCATCACAGACCGGTGAATATGTCCCTGCTCTTTGCACACACCGCCCGTCAAACCAACCGAGTTGGGTTTGGGTGAGATTTAGTTTTCAATTAAATCGAATCCAGATTCGGTGAGGTGGGTTAAGTCGTCACAAGGTAGCCGTAGGGGAACCTACGGCTGGATCACCTCCTTTTTTTATTTTCATAGATTAAAAAGGGAAAATGGAAAATCGTCTGTGGGACTAAGCTTGCAAAGCAAGCGCAGGTCGCACTTTTGATGATAACTTTACAAAGTTATGGCGACGATCACCTCCTTTTTTTATTTTCATAGATTAAAAAGGGAATTTTTTTTACAAAGGTATATTTAAGCAGATAAACATCACATTCAAAAAGCTTTAAGGGCCCGTAGCTCAGCCCGGCTAGAGCGCCTGCCTTGCATCTTGTAAAGGCAAGCTCAGAAAGCAGGAGGCCTCGGGTTCGAATCCCGACGGGTCCACATTCCTTAACCGGAAAGATGTTCCCGTAATCAACAATTACCGGGCACAATTGGTATCAGCAATTAGAGTTGCTGGTAGCAAGGTTGAAGTATGAAGTAGGTAATCAAGTAGTGATCCTTTGGTCACAAAAGATTACCATCACAAATCATATTGATGAACCGTATGAAGATCAGGCACACTCTTAGGTGAATGATGATACGCTAACGCGTGATCGTCATGATCCAATAGTACGCTACTAGGTGGATGACTTGGCTCAATACGCCGATGAAGGACGTGACAAGCTACGATATGCTCCGGCGAGTAGAATGTATACTTTGAACCGGAGATTTCCGAATGAGTCTTCTCATTGTTGGCCTTTCAGAGGTCAGGGAACGCAGGGAATTGAAGCGTCTTAGTACCTGTAGGAAGAGAAATCAAACGAGATGCCGCTAGTAAGAGCGACCGAAAACGGCACAGTTCAAACTGAATCCGTTATAGTAATATAATGGAGATGTGGTTTTTGGACTCCCTTCGGGGCCTTTTTTTTGACTTGAAGTCTTCTGGAAAGAAGCACGATACAGGGTGATAGTCCCGTAAAGGTAAGAAAGAAGGTTCTTGGGAGTATCCAGAGTAGCACTTCTTGAAATTGAAGTGTGAATATGGGAGGCATTAACTCCTAAAACTAAATACGTGTTGAGTCCGATAGAATACAAGTACCGTGAGGGAAAGTTGAAAAGCACCCTTGACAGGGGGTTAAAAGACTCTGAAATCTAGTAGTTTTAGTAGGTTAGGGCTCTTCGGAGTTCTAACGTGCTCTTTGAATAAAGCGCCAGGGAGTGTATCTAAGTGGCGAGAGTAATCAGAAAATGAGAACTCTAAGCGAAAGCAAAACTCCGCAGTTTACGAGGGAGGTGGTGTGAAAGTGCCATAAGTCACTTGGGTACTACCCGAAACCGAGCGATCTACTCCTGAGTAAGGTGAAGCGCGGGTAAAACCGCGTGGAGGCCTGAAGAGGTTCTACGTGCAAGTGTTCTTGTAACTTGGGAGTAGGGGTGAAAAGCCAATCGAGCTCGGCTATAGCGGGTTCCTACTGAAATTGACCTTAGTCAATTCTCAGACGAGACGGTTAGAGTTGTAGAGCTACGGATCGGAGACTTAGGCGGAGAAATCTGTCGGTTTCCAGTCCAACTCCAAATGCTTTAATGTTGTAGACTCTGGGAAACAGGGAATCTTGGGGTAAACTTGATTTCCGAGAGGGGAACAACCCAGACTATGGTTAAGGCCCCTAAGTACTAGCTAAGTGATAAAGGGTGAAGGGCGTTTGTGGTCTTAGACAGCGAGGAGGTTGGCTTAGAAGCAGCCATCCTTTAAAAAGTGCGTAACAGCTTACTCGTTGAGGCCGTGAGCCCCGAAGATTGACGGGTCTAAGCTAGTCGCCGATACCATGGACTATGAATAATAGGTGTAAGTAGGCGTCCTATTAGGGAAGAAGCATTTTCATGAGAAGATGTGGACCTTATAGGAATGAATATCCTGGTGGGAGTAGGATCTAAGCAGAGTGAGAATCTCTGTCGTCGTAAGGGCAAGGGTTCCTTGGCAATGTCAATCAGCCAAGGGTTAGTCGATCCTAACTTTTCTCGCAACGGAGGAAAGGGAAAGGGAAAGAGGTTAATATTCCTCTACTACCTTAGTATGTGCGGTGACGCAAGCTTTGTTTCTAACGCTTTTGAATAAGCCAACACATCTTGTCTGATGTGTTAACATGAACAGATTTTGGGAGTATCGTAATGATGAGAACAAAATCAAATCATGGAACAGTAGGCCTATGGTCTATTTGGCTGATATCTGGAGCCCGTGAAAAGGAAGCAAAGATAAATCTAAGGTAATCGTACCCAGAACCAGCACTGGTGCCCCTAGGTGAGAAGCCTAAGACGTGTGAGTTTAAACTAGCTCAGGGAATTCGGCAAATTAGTCCTGTACCTTCGGTATAAGGGATCCCTGCATTCGTATCTGTATAGGTGCGATTCCAGGGCTCAGTGACAAAGGTGGTCCGACTGTTTAACAAAAACTTAACTTTCTGCAAGGCTGTAAAGCTTAGTATAGAAGGTGACATCTGCCCAGTGCCAGTACTTTAAGCCTCGTTCCAACGGGGTGAAGAGCTGGTAAACGGCGGGAGTAACTATAACTCTCTTAAGGTGAATACGTTGCCTTAAGTCCCAAATGTTAAACAGAACCATTCGAGAAAATGGGATAAAAATTTGGCCATATGCTGGAATATCTTGATGAACGTTTCTAGTAAAATTTTTTGGTGACAAGGAATTTATCTAACAATGAAACTGAAAAGACAATCAGCAGGAAAGATTTCTCTCTTGAGAAAAATCCTCAGAGACTATATGCCAGAACAAATTTTGTTTGTAAAAACTTAGTTTGTAAGATATAGTCCGACCTTCTAGGTGACTAGAAGAGATCAGCAGAAATGTCTGATTCCTTTCTTGAAAAAGAATGAGTAACAACGTGAGCGTAATACCTTGTCGGTTGAATGCCGACTTGCATGAATGGTATAACGAGATCGCCACTGTCCCGAGCTAGTGTCTCCCGAATACTCCTTCCTGGTGCAAAGGCCAGGGATTTCCAGTGGGAAGCGAAGACCCCGTGAAACTTTACTGTAGCCTGTCGCTGTGGTGCGGCTTTTATTATATAGCGTAAGTGGGAGCTGTTTGAGGTTATCGTCGTCAGAAGATAACTTAGGCAATAATGTAACACCACTTAATGAGAACTTCATCACTTACTCTTCTTCGGAAGAGGACACCGGTTGGTGGACAGTTTGGCTGGGGTGGCACGCTGTTGAAAAGATATCAATAGCGCCCAATGGTTGGCTCATCCGGTTTAGAAATCCGGAGTGGAGTGTAAGGGCATATGCCAGCCTGATTGGATTTTAAACATAACAAAACTCAAACACGAAAGTGTGGCCTAGCGAACTCCCGTGCCTTCTTAATGAGGGCCGGGAATGACTGAAAAGTTACTCCGGGGATAACTGAGTTGTCGCGCCCGAGAGTTCATAGAAGTATAGTATTTATTGCTGTACTTAGAATAGATCGACGGCGCGGTTTGCTACTTCGATGTCGGCTCTTCCTATCCTGGTGGTGCAGAAGCTGCCAAGGGTGGGGGTGTTCACCCATCAAAAGGGATCGTGAGCTGGGTTCAGTACGCTGTGAGGCAGTATGTTTGATATCTACTGGGAATGTTGGGAGTCTGAAAGGAAGGACCTCTTAGTACGAGAGGAACGGAGGTTCGTTGCCACTGGTCTACCGGTTGTCTGACAAGGCACGCCGGGCAGCTACGCAATAAGTGATAAGTGCTGAAAGCATCTAAGCACGAAGCGCACCTTGAAAAGAGACTCCTTAGAACACCGCAATAACAGCGGTTTGATAGAAGTGGTGTGTACGTTGGAAGGCAACGACCAATTCAGCACGCACTTACTAACGTTCATAATTGTGTGTCTTTTCTTCATACGGTTTTTCATTTTTTTTACCTTACATTGTTTTTAATGTTTTGTAATGATGAAATTCTTAGCATAGTCTATGGATGTAGTGTGAGCTATGTTGTTTTTTGGTGGGCGAATATTTTTGCTTTCTTTTGGTGGTGTGCTTCTTTAGGGATGTTGTGTATTCCACTGCAGAAAGCTATATATAGCTAATATAATCGTTACTTTGTAATGGTACAAAAAATCAGAACTCGACGGCAGCGATTTTCTCAGAGCTATTTTAGTGGGAAGCAAGATCTTCCTGCCCCTAAGAGAAATATAACTTTTTCGCTTCTCCCCGAAGAAGTTGATTTTTCTCCTCGGTCATTGCATTGGTTTCCCATAGCTGATTTTCACTATGTGATGCATTATGTTGAAGATAACCCTCATATTCTTGAGCGCTATGGGCGGATGCTGCAGGAAGGTACAACCTCTGGCGTAAGGATAAGGGGACTGAATTTTGCGTTGTTGCCTTCCTCTGGGTTAAATGTGCAGAACTATATGGTTCTTAGAACAGCATTGATGAGTGAGGGTTTGTTAAAGCATCATCTGACTGTTGGTAAATTTATTGAAGAAAAATCAAGTATGCATTCCCATGGTTATACTTTTGTAGCTAATGATCTTTGTTCTGCAGCTCAAGCCTTTATCTATCCCCGAACTATTATGGATCTGCTTCATGCTAATAAGGCTCTGTTCTGGTCAAAACTGCCGTGGGTTGGAAAGAGCAGGAGGTATCAATCTTCTCACCTAATATTACAGGAACGCTTCAATGAGCAGACGAGAAGAAGTGAGCAAGTTCATTTGGGATTGGAGGAATTATTATCTGCTGGTGATGTGTCGCAGCCTGATGATCATCAGCGTTTGCTGGATCTTGCTGGAAAAATAGATTATGATGTTGGTGCATTGAAGGCTCTGGAACTTGAAGAAAGAGAATTCAGAAGGATCAGGCCGGGAATATGGTTTAACCCAGAAACAGGTCTTGATAAGGCTGAGTTGTATGGAAACATTATCGAGCAAAAGAGAACATCTGCTGATTTGGTTCGAAATATAGTTATGCGTGGAGTTGTAGAAGGACTAGAAGCTGCTTTTCAATTGTATGATGAAGCCGATGATATTCTGGCAAAAGAGATTATCGCTGACCGCTTTTTAAGAAATATCAATCTGCAATTTTATCTTGAATCCATCGTTCCAACATTTGACCAAAAAGTAGTTCGAAAAAGTTTGGCATCAGGCCGTGGTACTTTTTCTGAGGTTTATGATCAATGGAAGGATGTCATCGTTGAAGGGCTTGGAATTGCAGCAAGAGTGGAGAGGTATCGCCAACGTTATTGCTATTCAATGTTGGGAAACAACACTGAATTTTTGTTGAGATCTATGGGTAATGAGTTAGAATTTGAATCTAAGAAAAAGTTCGATGTAGATTTTGGTACTGTTCCTGGCCTTGATCTTGACGCTGCTTTTGAGTTTGTCCGCGGATGTAACTCTCTCCAGTACAGGAGAATTCATCGTAGGATAAATCGCAAAACACTCACTTCCTGGATGCAAGTTGCTGATGAAGGATTGTTAGATGTTGCTGTTGAAATAACTCCAGAGGAATTTGAGATTGTTGCCCGAGAAATTCAGCATGATCCTGTGGAGGGCGCTGAACGTGCTGTTTTGGTGTTGAGATTTTTGAAAGATTATGAAGCTACCATCTCTTTGGTCGGCCCTAGCGGAAAGTCGGGAGGTGGCAGAAATCCCCTTAGCAAGGCTCAGATTCTTTGTGAAGGAAGGTATGACCTTATGGAAGATTATTTAAGTCATGTTGTCAATGTTGATGAAGAGAGAAGGAGATACGGCTTCTATCGGCAGCTTCGTCCTCGAGTATTTACTTTGGGAAGAGAGCCTGTGCAAGGATTGATTGATGCTGATATAGCTTTTGTTTCTTCTTATGTTGATGTTCTTCACCAACTGAGGAGAAATTTTAATCATCATGGCGATGATGGTGAATATCTCCAGATGATGAGTGCTTT